>NZ_JBKFSQ010000015.1:0-103350 GCF_046569525.1 Salmonella sp. 741265055_HSA
CGCTAACCCCAAAGATGTTTGCTCACTACCGCGATAAGCGCCTAACTGGAAAGATTTATTTCAGCGAAAGATGGAAAAATGGCGCAAGCCCTGTAACGGTTAATCTTGAGCAAAGTTATTTAAGCGGTGCCTTTAATGAACTGATTCGCTTGGGCGAATGGCTTCAGCCAAACCCTCTTGAAAACATGCGTAAATTTACCATTGCTGAAAAGGAAATGGCCTGGCTTACGCATGATCAGATTGCAGAATTGCTGTATGACTGCCAGCACCAAAACAAGCTATTAACGCTAGTTGTTAAGATTTGCCTCAGCACAGGGGCAAGGTGGAGAGAAGCCGTCAACCTGACAAGATCGCAGGTAACGAAGTACCGCATTACGTTCACCAAGACTAAGGGTAAAAAAAATAGAAGTATCCCTATCAGCAAAGAACTTTATGAAGAGATCACAGCGCTAAAAGGATTCAAATTCTTTGACGATTACTACTTTCAGTTTGCTTCGGTGATGGATAAAACATCCATCATTCTGCCTCGTGGACAGCTAACACATGTCCTGCGCCATACTTTCGCCGCTCACTTTATGATGTCCGGTGGCAACATACTGGCGCTTCAAAAAATACTGGGACACCATGATATAAAGATGACAATGCGTTACGCCCACCTAGCCCCAGATCACCTTGAAACCGCGCTGAGGTTCAACCCGCTGGCAACAATGCAAGCGGCATAACGACCAAATATTAAAGGCCGCTGGAGGTGAACCCAGCGGCCTTACTTACGTTTCCACGCTCACTTAGAACCAGATCGCGCGAATCAGCTCAAGAAGGGCAGTTAGCGCCTTCAGAGCAATGATTGCAATATCTAAAATTGCTTTCATCCGTTTGCTCCCATAATAGGGAGCGCGTTTAGATGATTATACTCCTTACGTTGCCTGGATAATCACCCTCACTTCAAGTGTTAGTGGAAGTGTGACGCGCTCAAACCAAAAGTCTGACCCGACACCACTCGTAATCAGCCAGGGCTTATAAACATTTCCGCAAGCCATGCAGAAAATTCGAATTCCTTTTCGAGTAGTAAGTACTTTGGCTTAGCATATGCGTCACGTCACTAACGCCTTGGATTATAAGGTTATGAGCGATTGTTTCAACGAATAAGTAGTATTCAGACGTAAAAAAGCCCAACTGGTGAGGTTGGGCTTTTTTACAATCCTACTAGATTGGTAGTCTAGCGGGAAACGTCACACTTCCACTAACTGTCTATAGTTTACTTACAAAACCGCTATACCACAACTCACATGTTATGTTCTAGCGATTCAGAATTTATAACCTAATGGCGACAAAATGGCGGCAGGCGTTACCACTCGTCACCCTTAGACGCCCCTAACCACCTTTTTAAGTTATTGAATATTAGGTAAGTGTTTGTTTTTCAAAACCCATTTACATAAGTGGGTTTTTTGTTGCCCGACGCAGAGTGACACGACATTGACTCTCCGGCGATTCGCTTTACCATCTGTAAAATCGCTTCACGCGCCAGCGGCGTTCGATCCGTCACAAAATGCAGCGTCATCCCCTCGATAAACGCATCCAGCGCGCGGGCGGTCTGCGCGTCAAACCACTGCGCCAGCGTATTCTGGCTACGTAGCATCCAGTTTTGCATGACTATTTTTAACGCTGGCTTATCGCTGGCATAGGCATATAACTGATACATTAACGCCATATTATCCGGAGTCGTAACCTGCGAACCGTAAATCATTTCCGTTATCGCCTGGCACGCCCCCTCCGCATCCGTCACCTGCGCAAAAAAGTCCTGGTATTGACGAGACATGTTTTCGGTGAAAAGTGTAAAAGCTTCACTCAATAACGCATCCATACCGGCAAAATAGTAGGTCATTGAGCCAAGCGGCACCTGAGCGATAGCGGCGATTTTCCGGTGCGTCACGGCATGAACGCCATAGGTCTTTACCGCTTCCAGTGTGGCCTGAATTATTTTTTCCCGTCGCTTAGGATCATTAGCGCGTCTTACGGCATTTTCTTTCATGATGAGTTCCACATCTCATTCAGGATGCAGGCTATAGTAGCCTGCCGCTTACGCTGAAAAAACAGACAGTAAAAACTGTCTGCACAACGAAGTATGACGACGATATGTACAAATGTACACAAGCTTGCTAATGTTTACCTCTCGCTTCTATTTTCTGGCCTGACGCTATGACCGTCCTCTCCTCACGTAACGCCTTAAAACGCCGTACCTGGGCGCTGTTTATGTTCTTCTTTTTACCCGGACTGCTGATGGCCTCCTGGGCAACCCGAACGCCTGCTATTCGGGATATTCTTTCCGTCTCTACCGCGGAAATGGGGGCGGTCTTATTCGGGCTTTCTATCGGTTCAATGAGCGGTATTCTTTGTTCCGCCTGGCTGGTGAAACGATTTGGCACCCGAAAGGTTATTCGCACGACGATGACCTGCGCAGTAACCGGGATGGTTATTCTTAGCGTCGCGCTGTGGTGCGCCTCGCCGCTGATTTTTGCCCTTGGATTAGCTGTTTTCGGCGCCAGTTTTGGCGCCGCCGAAGTGGCGATTAATGTCGAAGGCGCGGCGGTCGAACGCGAGCTGAATAAAACCGTTCTGCCGATGATGCATGGTTTCTACAGTTTCGGCACGCTGGCGGGCGCTGGTGTCGGCATGGCGTTAACCGCATTAAGCGTCCCAGCTAACATCCATATCATCCTCGCGGCTGCCGTGGCGATCGCGCCCATTTTTATCGCCATTCGGGCGATCCCTGACGGTACGGGTAAAAACGCATCGGAAGATGCTCACCTTCAGGAAAAAGGATTACCTTTTTATCGGGACATCCAGCTTTTGCTTATTGGCGTGGTGGTGCTGGCAATGGCATTCGCCGAAGGCTCTGCGAATGACTGGCTGCCGCTACTGATGGTAGACGGACACGGTTTTAGCCCAACCTCCGGCTCTCTGATCTACGCCGGTTTCACGCTAGGTATGACCGTTGGCCGCTTTACCGGCGGCTGGTTTATTGACCGCTATAGCCGGGTGACGGTTGTTCGCGCCAGCGCGTTGATGGGAGCGCTGGGCATTGGCCTGATTATTTTTGTCGATAGCGACTGGGTCGCCGGCGTCTCGGTCATTCTTTGGGGCTTGGGCGCTTCGCTCGGCTTCCCGCTGACCATTTCCGCCGCCAGCGATACCGGTCCCGACGCGCCGACGCGCGTGAGCGTTGTCGCCACGACCGGCTATCTGGCGTTTTTGGTCGGGCCGCCGCTGTTGGGCTATCTGGGAGAGCACTATGGATTACGCAGCGCCATGATGGTTGTGCTGGCGCTGGTTATTCTGGCGGCGCTGGTGGCGAAGGCCGTCGCCAAACCTGTATCGACTCCGCAACCGGTGATGGAGCATAACGCATGAGTATCAAATTAATCGCCGTCGACATGGACGGCACTTTTCTGAGCGATCAAAAAACCTATAACCGTGACCGGTTTATGGCGCAGTACCAACAAATGAAGCGGCAAGGCATTCGCTTTGTCGTGGCCAGCGGCAACCAGTATTACCAGTTAATCTCCTTCTTTCCGGAAATTGCGCACGAAATCGCTTTTGTCGCGGAAAACGGCGGTTGGGTGGTCAGCGAAGGAGAGGATGTTTTTAACGGCGAGCTGACAAAAGCCGACTTCCAGACGGTTGTCGAACACCTGCTCACACGCGCCGATGTGGAGATTATCGCCTGTGGAAAAAACAGCGCCTACACGCTGAAACGGTACAATGATGCGTTAAAAGCCGTTGCGGCAATGTATTATCATCGTCTGGAGTTTGTGGATAATTTTAACAACATCAACGATGTCTTTTTCAAATTCGGCCTTAATATTACCGATGAACGGATACCGGAAGTACAGGCGGCGCTGCACGACGCCATTGGCGATATCATGGTCCCCGTTCATACCGGCTATGGCAGTATTGATTTAATAATTCCCGGCGTGCATAAGGCCAACGGCCTGCGTCTGTTACAGCAGCGCTGGGGCATTCATGATAGTGAAGTGGTGGTATTCGGCGACGGCGGCAACGATATTGAGATGCTACGTCAGGCCGGGTTTAGTTTTGCCATGTCGCACGCCAGCGAAGCGGTCGCGGCGGCGGCGAAATACCGCGCCGGATCGAACAACCAGGAAGGCGTGCTGGATATCATCGACAGCGTATTAAACAACGAGCCGCCGTTCAACGTCTAGCGGATGCCTCTCTATGCCTGATAACAGAAAGCTTATCAGGCGTAGCCGCTCTCTCAGACTGTTTGCAAATTGCCCGTCCGCTTATCTTTTAAGAAGACCAGCATCAGCAGTAGCCAAAGAATACCGTTTGCCAGATTAAACAGGCTAAATAGCCCATTGCCGCCGCTTAACCAGGCGTGTTTACTGACTTCAATACCAACGGTAAAAATCAGCATTTGTAGCATTCCCATCGCCGCCGAGACCGTTCCTTTACTCATATCGCTGGAAAAGAGCGTCAGACGCACCAGTCCGGCATTCGCCAGCCCAATGCCAAAAGCGTATACGCTTAATCCCGCCGTCATCCATAAATAAGCATGGGATGAAACCACCGTCGCCGCCGCGGCGATGATCAGCCCCGCGACGATAGGCCAGCCGCCCATCACGATCAGTGAGCGAACCGTACGTCGGGAGGTTAAACGCGCCAACACCAGATTACCGGCAATGAGCGCGCCAAAAACGGGCACCTGCAGCAGACCATATTCATAGCTGCTGAGCTGTTCGCCGCTAATGATGATAATCGGCGACTGCGCAATCCAGGCCAACAGCGGCAGGCTGACAAATCCCAGCGCTAACGCCCCTGCGACGAACCGCCGATTTTTTATCACCAGCCGATAGTCACGGCCCAGCGCCTTAAATGACAGCGTTTCGCCCCGCCGCGTGGCGGTCTCCGGCATTGCGCGCTGTAGCCCGAAAAAGGCGATAGCGGCCAGTGCGGCAAATAAAATAAACATTCCCTCCCACGGCAGAACATGCACCCATGCCGCCCCGACCAGTGGTCCCAGTAGCGGCGCGATTAACGCCACGTTCGCCATCAGCGCGGTAATTTTTATACACACCGCTTCCTCAAAGGATTCCTGAATCGCGGCATACCCTACAGCACCGATAAAACACAGGCTAATCCCTTGCAAAAAACGCAGGAAGGTAAATTGTTCGATGTTTTTCGCCAGTAACGTCGCCAGGCAGGTGACAATAAACCACACGACGCCCGCCAGCATCACAGGACGACGACCAATACGGTCAGACAACGGGCCAAGCAGCCACTGTAAGAACATACCGCCCGCCAGATAAGCGGTCATGGACGTCGGAACCCAGTCCAGGCCTGCCTGATACTGCTCAACCACCGCCAGCATACCCGGCTGGATCATGTCGTTGCCAATATAAGTAGAAAATTCGTACAGCACCAGACAGAGAGGAAAAAGCAGCGCCTGACGTCCCAGCCTGCCGCCTGATTGTAAACGATTCTGCATACCATCTCTTCGCCAATAAAAACCGCGCAGAGTGTAATGAAAGTCGGGGAACTGAGATAGCGAATTATGAGGCTGCAAGGGAAATAGCGCACATTTTTACAGAAAGCCGCTTATCGCTTGCGTACTTTAAGGTTAATTTAAGCTTGCGCCGTTATCATCGGCGTTATTTTATGCCATTGTCTTAAATCTCTTCATGTTGCCGCCAAATAAGACAATACTGCTTTTCCTCCCTGTTACGCTGCATTTATGCTCAGTTTGCACGGGGATGAGCTGGCTATCCCTTTTGATTTCATTGCTCCGAGCCTGGATGTTATGCTGGAAAACCTTAACAACTCGCTGTTTAATTTTATTAACGCCACGCCTGATTCCGCGCAGTGGACGATTTCGCTCGCTATCTTTATCGCCAAAGATGTCATCAACATCGTCCCGCTCTTAGCCGTGGTACTCTGGCTGTGGGGGCCCCGCGATCGGGTCTGCGCCCAGCGTCAGCTGATCGTTAAAATCGGCATCGCGCTGATTATCAGTCTGGCGGTCTCCTGGACAATGGGACACCTTTTCCCGCACGACCGTCCATTTGTCGATCATATCGGCTATAACTTCCTGCATCATGCCGCCGATGACTCGTTCCCCAGCGATCACGGCACGGTGATTTTTACCTTTGCGCTGGCGTTTTTGTTCTGGCACCGCCTCTGGTCAGGCATCGTGATGATGGCGATAGCCATGACCATCGCCTGGTCGCGCGTCTATCTCGGCGTACACTGGCCGTTAGATATGATTGGCGCACTGCTGGTAGCGATGCTTGGCTGCCTGAGCGCACAGCTGATCTGGCAATGGTACGGCGCGCCGCTCTACCAGGCGCTGCAACGTTGTTACCGTTTCTGTTTCGCATTGCCCATTCGAAAAGGCTGGGTACGTGACTAAATAGCGAAAAAAAGAGTAATATTAAGCGCTCTGTATGGTGCGGAGCGCTTATTTAACTCTCCAGGGGAACTATGGAAACGCGACGCGACGAGCGTATTGGTCAATTGCTGCAGGCCTTAAAACGCAGCGATAAACTTCACCTTAAAGAAGCCGCGACCCTGTTGGGCGTCTCTGAAATGACCATTCGTCGCGACCTGAACCATAAAAGCGCGCCTGTCGTGTTGCTGGGCGGCTATATCGTACTGGAGCCCCGCAGCGTTAGTCATTATCTGTTAAGCGATCAAAAATCTCGTCTGGTGGAAGAAAAACGCCGTGCCGCTCAGTTGGCTGCAGGCCTGGTACAAGCGCATCAAACGGTATTTATTGACTGTGGCACCACCACGCCGTGGATCATTGAAGCCATTGATAACGACCTTCCCTTTACGGCAGTGTGCTATTCACTTAATACCTTTCTGGCGCTGCAGGACAAACCCCATTGCCGCGCCATCCTCAGCGGCGGGGAGTTTCACGCCAGCAACGCCATTTTCAAACCGCTTGATTTCCATGAAACGTTAAACAATATTTGTCCGGATATCGCGTTTTATTCCGCCGCCGGCGTTCATACCAGTAAAGGCGCTACCTGCTTTAATCTGGAAGAACTGCCGGTAAAACATTGGGCGATGACAATGGCACAGAGCCATGTACTGGTGGTGGATCACAGTAAATTCGGCAAGGTACGCCCGGCGCGGATGGGGGAACTATCACGCTTTGATACGATTATCAGCGACCGCCGTCCCGATGATGCCTTTGTAGCTTACGCCAAAGAACAACATATTAACCTGATGTATTAACCGCCCGTTGCCGGATGCGGCGCGCACCCGGCAACGGGGTATTTTACGAGAACCAACTGCCAAACCACTGATGGAATTTCATCAGCACAAAATCCCACATCCGGCTGAAAAATCCGCCTTCGTCGACGTTTTCCATCACCATTAACGGACGTTGCTCAATGGATTTTCCGTTAAGCTGGAAATCGATAGTGCCGACAACCTGCCCTTTCTTCAACGGCGCCGTGAGCTGTGGTTCGTTCAGCGTAAAGCTGGCCTTCAGGTTTTTAAGCTGCCCACGCGGAATCGTCACAGACCCCGCATCGCCCGCCCCCAAATTGACCTCACGCTTATCGCCAAACCAGACCCGTTGCGTCACGAATGTCGCGTCAGGTTTAATCGGCGTGACCGTTTCAAAGAAGCGGAAACCCCAGGTCAGCAGTTTTTCTGACTCATTAAAACGAATACGGTCCGTTTTCGCCCCCAGCACGACAGAGATCAGGCGCATATCGCCCTGGGTGGCGGAGGCGACAAGGTTATACCCAGCGCCAGCCGTTGTCCCCGTTTTCATGCCGTCGACATGCAGATTGGTGCTCCACAACAGGCGGTTGCGGTTCGGTTGACGAATATTATTAAAAGTAAATTCTTTCTCTTTATGAATGGCGTATTCGTCAGGCACATCGTGAATCAAGGCCTTGCCGAGCAACGCCATATCGCGAGCGGTACTGAACTGCCCTGGCGCATCAAGACCGTGTACCGTCTGGAAGGTTGTATTCGTTAATCCCAGTCGTTTCGCATAAGCGTTCATCAGGCCGATAAAGGACTCCTGGCTTCCGGCGACGTAGTCGGCAAGCGCGATACAGGCATCATTACCTGACTGAATGATGATGCCTTTATTAAGATCCGCAACCGACACCTGATCGCCTGGCTTGAGAAACATCACCGACGACCCACGTAGCGCCGGGTTCCCCGTCGCCCAGGCATCTTTGCCCACCGTCACCATATCGGTCAGCTTGATTTTCCCTGCCTTCAGCGCCTGGCCCACCACGTAGCTGGTCATAATTTTTGTCAAACTGGCAGGGTCGAGTTTCTCATCGGCGTTGCCTTCCGCCAGTACTTTACCGCTGGCGTAATCCATTAAGATCCAGGCTCGCGCATCAACGCCCGGCGGCGCGATCGTTTGTTCCTCTGCCTTTACAGGCGAAGCGAAAAGGAATAAGAGAACCGAACCTGCCGCGAGGCTACGAAGGGAAGAAGCGTATTGCGTCATAGTACCACCCGAGTATCCATTCCAAAAACACACGTCACACCACCGTGTAATAAGTGCGGTGAGTAATAACGCACTCACGACGTTAAAGAAACCGTAACTTGGTAAAGTTTTTAAAGTTTATGCAATAACATCCCGTTACGCTTCCTTCATAACGATTTTTTTACAGACCATTGTGTAAATGTTAGGTTTATCTCACGGTAGGCCGATTACTGTCATCATCCTGATAAAACAGAAGGGGTTAATATGATTACGCTGTGGGGCCGGAACAACTCGACTAATGTTAAAAAAGTGTTGTGGACGCTTGAAGAGCTGGAACTGCCATACGATCAAATTCTGGCAGGCGGAAAATTCGGCGTTAACAAGGATGCCGACTATCTGGCGATGAATCCCAATGGGCTGGTGCCGCTGCTTAAAGATGATGAAACCGACCTGTTATTGTGGGAATCCAATGCCATTGTCCGCTATCTGGCGGCGCAATACGGCCAGAACCGGCTATGGGTTGATAATCCGGCG
Organism: Salmonella sp. 741265055_HSA; assembly: GCF_046569525.1. Classification (NCBI taxonomy): domain Bacteria; kingdom Pseudomonadati; phylum Pseudomonadota; class Gammaproteobacteria; order Enterobacterales; family Enterobacteriaceae; genus Salmonella; species Salmonella sp. 741265055_HSA. Next base: position 9,017 of record NZ_JBKFSQ010000015.1, read on the forward strand.
CGGCGTGCGGAGGGCGAAAAATGGATGGACTGGGCGAATCAAACGTTGAGCCCGGCGCACCGCGTGATCCTGATGGGACTGGTCAGAACCCCGCCGGAAAAACGCGACCAGGCGGCAATTGAAGCCGGTATCGAAAAGTGTGACAGCCTGTTTGCGCTTCTTGATGACGCTCTGGCCCACCAGCCGTGGTTCTCCGGGGATAACTTTGGCACCGGTGATATCGCTATTGCGCCTTTCGTCTATAACCTGCTGAACGTGGGTCTGAAGTGGACGCCGCGCCCGAATCTGGAACGCTGGTATCAGCAGCTTACCGAGCGCCCTGCTTTTCGCAAAGTGGTGATGATCCCGGTGACCTAACGCGTGGCTGCAGGACTTACCTTGAGTAACTGCCCGTCGGACTCATCGGTTAACACATATAAGTAGCCGTCAGGTCCGACACGCACATCCCGAATACGCTGCTTTCTGTCACCCAGAATACGGTCTTCTTCCGTCACCGTATTGCCATCGACGCGCATCACAATGACCTCTTTATCTTTTAGCGCACCGATAAACAGTTTGTGCCGCCACGGCGCAAAAACGTCGCTGGCATAAAAAGCCATCCCGCTGATCGCCGGAGAATCCTTCCAGTAGTAAACCGGTTGCTCCGTTCCCTCGACAATTTCACCTTTGGCTTCCGGCACTTTCAGACCACTATAGTTGACGCCCCACGTGGCCAGCGGCCAGCCATAATTTTTGCCTTTTTCCGGGATGTTAATTTCATCGCCGCCGCGCGGACCGTGTTCATGCAGCCATAGCGCGCCGCTCCAGGGATTGATGGCCAGCCCCTGCGGATTACGAATACCGTAAGACCAGATTTCCGGACGCGCGCCCGCCTGATGCACAAACGGATTATCCGGCGGAATTTCGCCCTGCCCGGTCAGGCGCACCAGCTTACCCTGTAATTTATCCAAATCCTGCGCGGTAGCGCGCTGGTTATTTTCACCCAGGGCAATAAAAAGAGATCCTTGCGCATCGAATACCATACGTCCGCCAAAATGGTTGCCGGTAGACAGCTTAGGCATCTGGCGAAACACGGTACGAAAATGCTCCAGACGCTGAAGATCGTCGCTCAGCCGTCCAAAACCGACTGCCGTACCGGCGTTTCCTTCGCGGTCAGCTTCAGCATAACTCAGCCAGACGCGGCGAGACTGGGCAAAATCAGGCGCCAGCACGACGTCCAGTAAACCTCCCTGCCCGTTTGCCCACACTTTCGGTACGCCAGCCAGCGGATCGGAAAGTCCCCGTCCCGCCTGCCAGTGGCGCAGTTGTCCCCCTTTCAGGGTAATGAGCATCCCACGGTTATCCGGCAAAAAAGCCAGCGACCACGGGTGATCGAGTCGGGTTTGCAGCACCTCAACGTTCACCGGCGCAAGATTGGCGTTCGCCCATGAAGAGAAAAGAGAGAATGAAACTACCGCGAGAAGTATTCGACGCATACCGCCTCCTTCAGGGCTCTGCGTTAAAGCGTAGTCAGCATCGCAAGAGGTCGGGTTTATTTTTACAAAACATTAAGCGGCGCGGTTCGGTAAAAAGGGGGAGTCGCCTCCCCCTTATTCAGACCTGTGTAAGCGGTGAATGTGCTTTCAGACTCTGAATACTCAGCGTCAAAGTTGTCAGACAGTTTTCAAGTTTATCTGCGTTGACGGCAATAAAGGTCGGACAATCATGGTGTCCGCTCATTAAACAAACGGCGGCGGCTGCAAGCGCGCCTTCGGCACGGCGCAGCGCGTTCCACTCTTCCTGATCGAGATGCAGTCCCTGCCGTAAAGCGTGATCGTGGAGCTCGCGATTCAGTTCAAAAAAATTGTCACGCAGAGTGTCACTTTCGCTGACTGACATATACCCCTTCGCTTTTCGCAATTGCAGATAAGCGGCAAGATCGATACGCGCGTTTATCAGCTTGTTGAGAAGATCGGTTCTCAGTCTGTCAACGACCATACCTTTTTTCCTCCTCTTTTCTACCAGGGTTCAACTTAATAGTATGGTCGTTTTTTAGACAAATGGGTGTCAGAGATCAAGAATTTTCTTAGAATTGCCCTTTTTCACCTTTTGCTGATAACCACAACGGTTGATGCCGCCGCTCCCGATGAGATTGCGATACAATTTTTGTTCGGATATCTGTAGAATCCCTGCCCTGACCATTCCAATAAATGAACACTTTTTAAGCTATGAGTAATGTACCCCCCCAGCCAAAGATCGGCTTCGTTTCCCTGGGCTGTCCGAAAAACCTCGTTGATTCGGAACGCATCCTGACTGAGCTGCGTACCGAAGGCTATGACGTTGTGCCACGCTATGACGATGCGGATATGGTTATCGTTAATACCTGTGGCTTTATTGACAGCGCGGTACAAGAGTCACTGGAAGCCATTGGCGAAGCGCTGAACGAAAACGGTAAGGTAATCGTCACCGGCTGCCTGGGCGCAAAAGAAGATCAGATCCGCGAAGTGCATCCGAAAGTACTGGAAATCACCGGGCCGCATAGCTATGAGCAAGTTCTGCAGCACGTACATCATTACGTACCGAAGCCGAAGCACAATCCATTTTTAAGCCTCGTACCGGAACAGGGTGTAAAACTGACGCCGCGCCATTATGCGTATCTGAAAATTTCTGAAGGCTGTAATCATCGCTGCACGTTCTGCATCATCCCGTCGATGCGCGGGGATCTGGTCAGCCGTCCGATTGGCGACGTATTAAGCGAAGCGAAACGTCTGGTTGATGCCGGGGTCAAAGAGATTCTGGTGATTTCGCAAGATACCTCCGCCTACGGCGTAGATGTGAAGCACCGCACCGGATTCCATAATGGCGAACCGGTGAAAACCAGTATGGTGAGCCTGTGCGAGCAGTTATCAAAACTGGGCGTCTGGACACGTCTGCACTACGTCTACCCCTACCCACACGTTGATGATGTGATTCCGCTAATGGCAGAAGGCAAAATCCTGCCTTATCTGGACATTCCGCTGCAACATGCCAGCCCGCGGATTCTTAAACTGATGAAACGTCCTGGTTCCGTTGACCGCCAGCTGGCGCGCATTAAGCAGTGGCGCGAAATCTGCCCGGAACTGACCCTACGCTCCACCTTTATTGTCGGCTTCCCCGGCGAAACGGAAGAAGACTTCCAGATGCTGCTCGACTTCCTGAAAGAGGCGCGCCTCGATCGTGTAGGCTGCTTCAAGTACAGCCCGGTGGAAGGCGCAGGCGCGAATGAGCTGCCGGATCAGGTGCCGGAAGAGGTGAAAGAAGAGCGCTGGAACCGCTTTATGCAACTGCAACAGCAAATCTCCGCTGAGCGCTTGCAGGAAAAAGTGGGCCGCGAAATTCTGGTGATCGTTGATGAGGTTGACGAAGAAGGCGCTATCGGGCGTAGCATGGCGGATGCGCCGGAAATTGACGGCGCGGTCTATTTGAACGGCGAAACCAACGTCAAGCCGGGCGATATCGTGCGCGTGAAAGTGGAAAACGCCGACGAATATGATTTGTGGGGCAGTCGGGTTTAACGCCACCTCCCCCGGCGCGGGTGCCGGATGTGTTATCCCGCCTGACGAGCCCGTTCCAGGCCCGCCAGGCGTCAACGCCACCGGGCTGGCTTACCCCTTAATCTTCGGGTCCAGCGCATCGCGCAACCCGTCGCCTAACAGGTTAAACGCCAGCACAGTCAGGAAAATCGCCACCGCCGGGAAGAGCGCTACGTGCGGCGCGATGACCATATCCGCCCGCGCTTCATTGAGCATCGCTCCCCACTCCGGCGTTGGCGGCTGCGCGCCTAATCCGAGAAATGACAGGCTTGCCGCGGAAATAATTGACGTACCGATACGCATCGTAAAGAAAACCACAATTGACGAGACCGTTCCCGGCAAGATATGGCTAAACAAAATCGTCGTGTCGCTGGCGCCGATACTGCGGGCAGACTCAATAAACGTCTGCTGTTTTAAGACCAGAGTATTTCCGCGCACCAGACGAGCAAACGCCGGAATAGAGAAAATCGCCACCGCAACAATCACGTTAGCAATACCGCTGCCTAACACCGCCACAACGGCAATCGCCAGCAAAATGCCGGGGAAGGCGAACAGCACATCGCAAATGCGCATAATGAAACGATCCCACCAGCCTTCATAATATCCCGCCAGCAATCCCAACACCGTACCGATTATCGCGCCGATAAATACCGCGAACACGCCCGCCGCCAGTGAGATCTGTGCCCCAACGAGAACCCGGCTAAAGATGTCTCTTCCCAGCGAGTCAACGCCAAACCAGTGCTGCAAAGAGGGGCCATTGTTCAGGCTATCGTAGTCAAAATAGTTTTCCGCATCGTAGGGCGTCAGCCAACGGGCAAAAATCGCCACCAGAATTAACGCCAGTACGAATCCCCCGGCGACCAACGCGACATGCTGGCGGCGAAAACGACGCCAGAACTCCCGCCACGGCGTGCGTATCTGGTCGGGTTTTACCACCGGCATAGCATGTAAAATCGCCTGACGGCGCCAGTTAAATAATCGCATCCTTACTTATACCTGATAGCCGGATTAATGGCGGCATAGAGGACATCCACCACTAAGTTGATAAGAATAAATTCCAGAGAAAACAGCAGCACTTCCGCCTGAATCACGGGGTAGTCGCGCATGTCGACGGAGTCGACCAGTAATCGCCCAAGCCCCGGCCAGTTAAACACTTTTTCGACGACGATCGATCCGCCAAGCAGAAAGCCAAATTGCAATCCCATCATGGTGACGACCGGGATCATCGCATTGCGCAGGCCATGTTTTAACACCACCCACGTTTCACTGACGCCTTTCGCCCGCGCGGTCCTCATGTAATCCTCGCTCAGGACATCGACAAACGAGGAGCGCGTAAAACGCGCCATGACGGATGCCACCGCCGCGCCAAGCGTCAGGGAGGGTAAAATATAATGTTGCCAACTATCCGCCCCCACGGTCGGTAGCCAGCCCAGATCCACGGAAAAAATCTGCATTAACAACATTCCCAGCGCAAAAGCCGGGAAAGAAATGCCGGTCACGGCAAGCGTCATTCCTACCCGGTCAGGCCAGCGATTACGCCACACGGCGGCGGCGATGCCGATCGCCATGCCAAACAGAACCGCCCATATCATACTGGTTATCGTCAGCCACAGCGTCGGCAAAAAGCGGCTGGCGATCTCCTCAGAAACCGGGCGGCGGGAAACCATTGACGTACCGAAATCGCCTTGTAAAACATGGGTGATGTAACGCCAAAACTGGACATGAAGCGGCTGATCAAGCCCCAGCTGCTGACGAACCAGCGCGATCACCTGCGCGTCGGCTTCTGGTCCGGCTATCAGCCGCGCCGGGTCGCCGGGCAACAAATGAACAAATAAAAACACCAGCACTGCCACAATCAACAGCGTAGGAATTAATCCCAGCAGGCGCTTGAGAACATAGTTAAGCATCACACGAACCTTTTACCGGATGGCGGACAACGCGCGCGCCATCCAGCCCCATCGCATTACTTACTTCAAATCCGCATCGTCAAAGCTGAAACCGGTATCCGGCATAATCCAGAAACCGGTCAAATTTTTACTGTGCGCAGAAACCAATTTCTCCACCACCAACGGTATCCAGGGCGACTCTTTCCAGATAATATCCTGCGCCTCTTTGTACAATCGTGTTTTCTCCTGCGGATCGTTGGTCTTTAAGGCCGCCGCCAAATCGCTGTCGACCTGCTTGTTGCTGTAAAAAGCGGTATTAAACTGCGTCGGCGGCCAGTTTTGTGATGCGAAGAGCGGCGATAACGCCCAGTCAGCTTCGCCCGTCGACGCCGACCAGCCGGTATAGAACATTCGCACACCGCTCTCTTTTTGCCCTTTGCCCTCGACTTCCGCGGCGCGCTGGCCGGCGTCCATCGCGGTTATCCGGGCTTTAATGCCAATCTGCGCCAGTTGCTGTTGGGTAAACTGCAACACTTTTTGCGCGGTGCTATGGTTGTGCGATGACCACAGCGTGGTACTGAAACCGTCTGGATACCCCGCCTCTTTCAACAGTTCGCGCGCTTTAGCCGGATCATAGGGCCACGGCTGATAGCTTTGCGCATAGGCTATCGACGGCGGCACCACGCCCGTCGCCGGCGTGGCGTATCCGGCAAACGCCACTTTAACCAGCGCCTGACGATTGATAGCGTAATTCAACGCCTCACGCACCTTAGGATTATCAAACGGCTTCTGCGTCACATTCATACTGATATAACGCTGCATAATGGACGGGCTGGCGACCAGTTCGAGGTTTTTATTTTTCGCCAGTAACGCGGCCTGCTCATAAGGGATAGGAAAAGCAAATTGCGCTTCGCCAGTTTGCAGCATCGCCGCGCGGGTATTGTTGTCAGTAACCGGACGCCAGGTAATAGAATCCAGCTTGGGTAAGCCCTGCTGCCAGTAACCGGCGAACTTCTTCACTTTGACAAAGTCGGTCTGATTCCAGGTTTCAAGCTGGTATGGACCGGTACCGACCGGATGAAAACCAATATCCTTGCCATATTTTTCCAGCGCTTGCGGCGAGATCATCGCCGTCGCCGGGTGCGCCAGAATATTAATGAAAGCGGAGAACGGCTGTTTCAGGGTAATTTTTACCGTTGCCGGGTCGACAACCTCCGTTTTTGCGATATTTTTATACAGGTTATAACGCTTGAGGTGGTTATCCGGATTGCTGGCGCGATCGAGATTCGCTTTTACCGCCGCCGCATTAAAATCCGCGCCGTCCTGAAATTTCACCCCCTGCCGTAGGGTAATGGTGTAGGTCAGACCGTCATCAGAAACGGTATAGCCTTCCGCCAGGACGTTTTTTACCTTCATGTCTTTATCCAGGCCAAACAGCCCCTGATAAAATGACTTCGCCACCGCCTGCGAGAGTGTATCGTTGGCGTCATACGGATCGAGCGTGGTGAAATTAGACCCTACAGCCACCACCACATCTTTGGCCGCCAGGGCCGGAAAAGCCGCAATGGATGAGGCCAGTCCCAGCGCCGCCAGCCATTTATGCGTAATAAATTGCGTCATGTTGTTCTCCTGAAACCCTGCCTGTCTGAATGTTATAAGCGCGAGAGCGCATTATCCTGCAGCGGCCGCGCAACATAATGTCCCGGCCCGACCAACTGTAATGAAACGGCGGGCGTCTCTTCGCCACGTTTATGAATATTGCTGGGTATATCATCTGATAGCAGAACGCGCCGCGGCCGGTGTCTGGAAGGATCGGCAACCGGCACCGCCGCCATCAATTTACGCGTATAAGGATGCTGCGGATTTTCAAAAACGGCGCGCCGCGGCCCCATCTCAACAATTTGACCAAGATACATCACCGCCACGCGATGGCTAATTCGCTCCACGACCGCCATATCATGCGAAATAAACAGGTAGGCGATCCCCATTTCCCGTTGTAAATCGAGCAGTAAATTAATGATCTGTCCGCGAACGGAAACATCCAGCGCGGAGACCGCCTCATCGGCAATAATCACTTTAGGATTCAATGCCAGCGCGCGAGCAATGCAGATGCGCTGACGTTGACCGCCGGAAAACTCGTGCGGATAACGCCAGGCATGTTCAGGACGTAATCCGACACGCTCAAGCAACCAGGCCACGCGCTTTGCCGCAGCGTCCCCCTGCCCCAGACCATGAATCCGTAAAGGTTCCATAATGGAATACCCCACGGTCTGGCGCGGGTCGAGCGAGGCGTAAGGGTCCTGGAAAATACACTGAATATCGCGGCGCAACGGCTGGAGTTTACCCGCAGACAGCGTGTCAATGCGCTGGCCGTTAAAGATAATCTCCCCCTGCCGGGATTCAACCAACCGCAGCAGCGCGCGTCCGGTCGTCGATTTTCCGCTACCGGACTCGCCCACCAGCGATAACGTTTCGCCAGGCCAGAGATCGAAACTGATATTCTCAACGGCATGAACTTCACGCGTAACGCGATTAAAGAGACCGCTACGCAGCGGGAATCGCGTCACCAGCCCCCGAACCTGGAGAATAGGCTCGCCTTCCACCACCGTGTCTTGCTCAATCTGCGATTCATAAAGGGCTGGTTCGTCAGCGGAAATCAACGGGAAACGGCGTGGCAGCGAGTGGCCGCGCATCGCGCCAAGCTGAGGGACGGCGGCCAGCAACGTTTGGGTATAAGGATGCGTCGGCGCATGGAAAATCTGCTCTACGCTGCCGGTTTCCACGGCCTCGCCCTGATACATCACCAGCACGCGATCGGCAATATCCGCCACGACGCCCATGTCGTGGGTGATAAAAATCACGCCCATCGACATCTCTTGCTGCAACACTTTGATAAGTTGCAGAATTTGCGCCTGGATAGTGACATCCAGCGCCGTGGTGGGTTCATCGGCAATCAATACCGCCGGACGGCAGGATAGCGCCATCGCGATCATGACTCGCTGGCGCATCCCGCCGGAAAGCTGATGCGGATAACGCGATAAAATCGCCTGCGACTCCGGGATCCGTACCTGATCGAGCATACGTTTCGCTTCCGCCAGCGCCTCTTCGTGGCTGGCGCCCTGATGCAAACGAATAGATTCGGCAATTTGCTCGCCAACGGTAAATACCGGGTTGAGCGAGGTCATTGGCTCCTGGAAAATCATGGCGATATCCGCGCCGCGCACACGCCGCATCTGCGCGTCACTCTGCTCAGACAACTCAATCACCTGGCGATTACGCCGACGCAACAGCATTTCGCCGCAGCGCACGTTTGCGCCCGACTGCTCAATCAGCCGCATTAACGCCAGCGCCGTCACCGATTTTCCCGATCCCGACTCGCCGACAATCGCCAGAGTCTCTCCACGCTTCAGGCGTAATGACACATTACGCACGGCGTCTACCTGTTGCCCTTCGTGGTGAAACGCGATATTCAGGCTACTGACGGACAGAACATCGCGGCTATCCAGTTCATCGCTGTGCGGCACCTGCGGCTCCTTATTCCCGGTAAATTCCTGTGCCAGGCGTATCCCTATTCAGGCGCTGTTCACGGTGGCACACAACTTTTACTATAACTATCAGAATTGTTGTGAGTTATTCATTCGATTTTTGAATATAGAAAGATGCGTAAGGTATGTAAAGGCGCAAGGCCGTCTCTAAGACCGAGGTAGCATACTGCCCGCCACTGTTTTCTGACATAATAGCCGGATTCGATTTTGCCTCGCAGGAGTATGTTCATGGAATTTTCCGCCGGATTGATGCCGCTTGAAACGGCGCTGACCCAGATGCTTTCACGTATTACCCCGCTCACCGCCGTAGAAACGTTGCCGCTGGTGAACTGCTTTGGCCGCATCCTGGCGACCGATATCGTTTCTCCCCTCGATGTTCCCGGCTTTGATAATTCAGCTATGGATGGTTATGCGGTACGCGTGGCGGATTTGTCCGCCGATAAGCCGCTGCCCGTCGCCGGCAAAGCATTTGCCGGTCAGCCTTACCAGGGAGAGTGGCCTGCGGGCACCTGCATTCGCATTATGACCGGCGCCCCGGTGCCGACAGGTTGCGAGGCGGTAGTTATGCAAGAGCAGACGGAACAAACCGATGACGGCGTGCGTTTTACCGCCGATGTTCGTTGCGGACAAAACATCCGCCGCCGCGGCGAGGATATTCGCCAGGATGCGGTGGTCTTTCCGGCCGGTACACGCCTGACTACTGCCGAACTGCCGGTGCTGGCGTCGCTGGGAATTGCCGATGCGCAGGTTGTACGTAAAGTGCGCGTAGCGCTGTTCTCGACCGGCGACGAGCTCCAGCTTCCGGGCCAGCCGCTGGAGGCGGGACAAATTTATGACACTAACCGTCTAACTATACATTTGATGCTGCAACAGCTTGGCTGCGAAGTGATCAATTTAGGCATTATTCCTGACGATCCCGGTAAGCTTCGCGCCGCGTTTATCGACGCCGACAGCCAGGCCGATGTAGTGATAAGCTCCGGCGGCGTCTCGGTTGGTGAAGCGGACTATACCAAAACCATCCTTGAGGAGTTGGGCGAAATCGCCTTCTGGAAGCTGGCTATCAAGCCAGGCAAACCGTTTGCCTTCGGCAAACTCAGTAATAGCTGGTTCTGTGGCCTGCCGGGGAATCCAGTCTCTGCGGCGCTCACTTTTTATCAACTGGTTCAGCCTTTACTGGCGAAGCTTGGCGGCAACACGGCAAGCGCTGTACCGCCGCGCCAGCGTGTACGCACAACATCTCGCCTGAAGAAAACGCCGGGGCGTCTCGATTTCCAGCGCGGCATCCTGCAACGTAGCGCCAACGGCGAACTGGAGGTCACGACCACCGGGCACCAGGGTTCACATATTTTCAGCTCGTTTAGTCTGGGCAACTGCTTTATTGTGCTGGAGCGTGAACGCGGCAATGTTGAGCCGGGAGAATGGGTGGAAGTCGAGCCGTTTAATGCTCTGTTCGGAGGCCTGTAATGGCGGAACTTAGCGACCAGGAGATGCTGCGCTATAACCGACAAATTATTCTGCGCGGCTTCGATTTTGAAGGGCAGGAAGCGTTAAAAGATGCGCGGGTATTAGTGGTCGGGCTAGGCGGACTCGGCTGCGCGGCAACGCAGTATCTGGCCGGCGCTGGCGTCGGGCAACTGACGCTACTCGATTTTGATACCGTTTCCGTTTCCAATCTCCAGCGTCAAACCTTGCACAGCGACGCCACGGTCGGGCAGCCAAAGGTAGAGTCCGCCCGCGACGCGCTGGCGCGAATCAACCCGCATATTACCATTACGCCCGTTAACGCGCGGCTGGACGACGACGCTATGACCAGCCTGATTGCCGGGCATTCGCTGGTACTGGACTGTACCGATAACGTTAGCGTACGTAATCAACTTAACGCCGGGTGCTATACCGCGAAAGTGCCGCTAATCTCCGGCGCGGCAATTCGTATGGAAGGACAAGTTACCGTCTTTACGTATCGGGAAAACGAACCCTGTTACCGCTGCCTGAGCCGTCTGTTTGGCGAAAACGCTCTGACCTGCGTAGAGGCAGGGGTGATGGCGCCGCTGATTGGTGTGATCGGTTCGCTACAGGCAATGGAGGCCATTAAGCTGCTGGCGCATTACGGTCAGCCTGCCAGCGGAAAAATCGTCATGTACGATGCGATGACCTGTCAGTTCCGCGAAATGAAGTTGATGCGCAACCCCGGCTGTGAGGTCTGCGGGCAGTAGCCACTTTACGGATAAACATACCGAAGCACGGTTTATGGCCGTGCTGTATCAACAGATAATTACTGTCATCAGACGCAAAGCCAGCTTACCCAAGCTCCGACTGACGATCGGCTCAAGCAGCGCGGCATCATCTTAAACGCCATATCACAGCCTCAACCCGTGATGTTGTACCTCATTTAACGCCTCTTTGTCAGAACCTCTCCATTCGTTGACGCACATCAAGATAACTTTCATTCGAAAGTAATTTAATCTTTATATGAAATAAGAGAGGCCGTTTATGATCTTCAATATTCAGCGCTATTCTACCCACGATGGCCCCGGTATCCGTACCGTAGTATTTCTCAAAGGCTGTTCGTTGGGCTGTCGCTGGTGCCAGAACCCGGAAAGCCGCGCCCGCGCTCAGGATCTGTTATACGACGCGCGGCTGTGTCTCGAAGGATGCGACCTGTGCGCGCAAGCCGCGCCGGACGTCATTGAGCGCGCGCTAAACGGCCTGCTCATCCATCGCGAGAAACTGACCGACGCCCATTTTTCCGTCCTGGCGCATTGCTGCCCCACACAGGCGTTAACCGTGTGCGGCGAAATAAAAAGCGTGGATGAGATCATGGCGACGGTACTGCGCGATAAACCTTTTTACGATCGCAGCGGCGGCGGTCTTACGCTTTCCGGCGGCGAACCGTTTATGCAGCCGGAACTAGCGGCAGAGCTGTTTAAAGCCAGCCATGACGCCGGTATTCATACAGCGGTTGAGACCTGTCTGCATGTCCCATGGAAATACATTGCGCCCTCACTGCCTTATATCGATCTGTTTCTGGCTGATTTGAAACATGTCGCCGACGGGCCGTTTAAGCAGTGGACCGATGGCAGCGCCTCGCGGGTGCTGGAAAATCTCAGGAAACTCGCCGCCGCGGGCAAAAAAATGGTGATTCGCGTCCCGCTGATTCAGGGATTTAATGCCGATGAGGAGGCCATTAAAGCCATTACCGACTTTGCCGCCGACGAACTGCACGTCGGGGAAATTCATTTTCTGCCCTACCACACGCTGGGCATCAATAAATACCACTTACTCAGTCAGCCCTATCATGCCCCGGATAAACCACTGGATGCGCCGGCGTTACTTGATTTTGCCCAGAAGTACGCCAGCCAAAAAGGTTTAACCGCGACCCTACGAGGATAATTATCATGACCCAACTGAAACTGGACACGCTCAGCGACCGCATTAAGGCGCACAAAACCGCGCTGGTACATATCGTGAAACCGCCGGTCTGTACCGAGCGCGCGCAGCATTATACCGAAATGTACCAGCAGCATCTGGATAAACCGATTCCGGTACGCCGCGCGCTGGCGCTGGCCCATCACCTGGCGGAACGCACTATCTGGATAAAACACGATGAACTGATCGTCGGCAACCAGGCAAGTGAAGTCCGCGCCGCGCCGATTTTCCCGGAATATACCGTCTCGTGGATTGAAAAAGAGATCGACGACCTGGCAGACCGGCCTGGCGCAGGTTTTTCCGTAAGTGAAGAAAACAAGCGTATTCTGCACGACGTCTGTCCGTGGTGGCGCGGTCAAACCGTCCAGGATCGCTGCTACGGCATGTTTACCGATGAACAAAAAGGGCTTCTGGCGACTGGCATTATCAAAGCCGAAGGCAATATGACCTCCGGTGACGCGCACCTGGCGGTGAACTTCCCGCTGCTGCTGGAAAAAGGGCTTGATGGCCTGCGCGATAAAGTCGCCGAGCGCCGCTCACGCATCAACCTGACCGTGCTGGAAGATCTGCATGGCGAGCAGTTCCTGAAGGCGATTGATATTGTGCTGGACGCGGTAAGCCAGCACATCACGCGCTTTGCCGCGCTGGCGCGCCAGATGGCAGGCGAAGAGTCCCGTGAAAGCCGTCGTAAAGAGCTACTTACCATCGCCGAAAACTGCGAGGTGATCGCCCACCAACCGCCGCAGACCTTCTGGCAAGCACTGCAATTGTGCTACTTCATCCAACTGATTCTACAAATTGAGTCTAACGGTCACTCGGTGTCATTTGGTCGTATGGACCAGTATCTTTACCCCTATTATCGTCGCGATGTCGAACTAAACCAGACGCTGGATCGTGAGCTCGCCATTGAACTGCTGCACAGCTGCTGGCTGAAACTGCTGGAAGTAAACAAGATCCGTTCCGGTTCGCACTCTAAAGCTTCCGCGGGCAGCCCGCTGTATCAAAACGTCACCATTGGCGGTCAGAATCTCATCAACGGTCAGCCAATGGACGCAGTGAATCCGCTGTCTTACGCCATTCTGGAGTCCTGTGGACGTCTGCGTTCTACCCAGCCCAACCTCAGTGTGCGTTATCACGCCGGAATGAGTAACGACTTCCTTGACGCCTGCGTCCAGGTCATCCGCTGCGGCTTTGGGATGCCGGCGTTTAACAATGATGAAATCGTCATCCCGGAATTTATCAAGTTGGGGATCGAACCGCAGGACGCTTACGATTACGCGGCGATCGGCTGTATCGAAACCGCCGTTGGCGGGAAATGGGGTTATCGCTGCACCGGCATGAGCTTTATTAACTTCGCCCGCGTCATGCTGGCGGCGCTGGAAGGCGGTCGCGACGCCACCAGCGGCAAGGTATTTCTGCCGCAGGAAAAGGCGCTCTCCGCAGGCAACTTTAACAATTTTGACGAAGTGATGGCCGCCTGGGATACCCAAATTCGCTACTACACGCGCAAATCGATCGAAATTGAGTATGTGGTCGACACCATGTTGGAAGAGAACGTCCACGATATTCTCTGCTCAGCGCTGGTAGACGACTGTATTGAACGCGCGAAGAGTATCAAGCAAGGCGGCGCTAAATATGACTGGGTATCCGGTCTGCAGGTCGGTATCGCCAACCTGGGCAACAGCCTCGCTGCCGTGAAAAAACTGGTCTTCGAACAGGGCGTTATCGGTCAACAGCAGCTTGCCGCCGCGCTGGCCGATGACTTTGACGGGCTGACCCATGAGCAGCTGCGCCAGCGTCTGATTAACGGCGCGCCGAAGTACGGTAACGACGATGACAGTGTCGATACCCTGCTGGCGCGCGCTTATCAGACTTATATCGACGAACTGAAGCAGTACCATAACCCGCGCTACGGTCGTGGCCCTGTGGGCGGCAACTATTACGCCGGTACGTCCTCTATCTCAGCAAACGTGCCATTTGGCGCCGCGACTATGGCTACCCCGGATGGTCGCAAAGCGCATACACCGCTGGCGGAAGGCGCAAGCCCTGCATCGGGTACGGATCATCTCGGCCCGACGGCGGTGATTGGTTCCGTAGGCAAATTACCTACCGGTTCCATTCTCGGCGGCGTGCTGCTCAACCAGAAACTGAACCCAACGACGCTGGAAAACGAATCCGACAAACAGAAACTGATGGTTCTGCTACGGACGTTCTTTGAGGTGCATAAAGGCTGGCATATTCAGTACAACATCGTGTCACGCGAAACGCTGCTGGATGCGAAAAAACATCCGGACCAGTACCGCGATCTGGTCGTGCGTGTGGCAGGCTACTCCGCCTTCTTCACCGCGCTGTCGCCGGACGCGCAGGACGATATCATCGCCCGTACCGAACATATGCTGTAATTTGCCCAAGCGCCATCGGCAATATGCCCGAACTGCCTGATGGCGCTACGCTTAACAGGCCTGCGCAGGCCTGTTAATCAGAAGGGATCGGTGCCGTCAAGCACGGCCTGAATGACGTTGAGCGCGCCTTGATGGTTATTATCATCAGTGTGATAGCGTGAAAGCGCTTTGATATTGTCTGCGGCATTGCCCATAGCAAAAGAGTAATGCGCCATTTTCAACATTTCCGCATCATTACCGCTGTCGCCAATGGCGACGACATTCTGTGGCGACCTGTTCCAGCGCTTTAACAGACGACTGATGCCATTCGCTTTATGCAGTCCCGGGATAATCAGGTCGATAAAACCGAAGCCGCTGGTGACGGGCTTCATGATGCCATCCAGAGATACGTGCAGTTTGTCGATAACCAGCGGAATTTGTTCATCGGGCAAATTCAGGGAGAACTTAAACAGGATATCGTCAATATCGTGATAATCGTTTACCGGCTGCAGGCGGTGATAATGTTTGGCCATCAGCGCCACGAAAGTCTCGGGAGCGTTTTTGCTGACATAAGCGCTTTTCAGACCACAGGCGACGAAGTTAAGCTGCTTATCCTTCAGCAGTTCGCCAATCACAATACGCGACTCATGCCGGGTTAGCTCCCCGTGAAACAACTGCTTGCCATGTTCATACACCAGCGCGCCATTTTCTGCGACGAAGGAAATTTCGTCTTTCAGCTCGGGGAAGAAGGAGATCAACTGGTAGTACTGATTACCGCTGGCGACCACAAATTCGATATTACGTTTTTTCAGTTCCTGGTATTGCGCCATGAAGCGTACACGATCGTACTGCCTGGCATCGTCGAGAAAAGTGCCGTCCATATCGGTAACGACAACGTTAACGGTCATACTTAAGCTCCTGGCTGTAACTGCGACCAGAAACATTTTAATAACAATGTGAGCAGAACCACAAATTTATTTCGAATGAAAAGTGGCTGAACGAAAGGAATAGCCGCATAAGACATTAAGGCGTCCTGGCCACCTTACGTTTTCCTCTCGCTTCCCTCCTTGTGCGCCCCTGCAATATTTTAAACTTGCATTAACCTTATTTTAACTTAAAGTATCACATGTAACTAATTTTACTTTCGAACGAAAGATGGTGAGGTTGATATAACGACTCCTTTTACCCACGAAACGCTGCCCGCCGACCCAAAAGCGGCCATTCGTCAGATGAAGCAGGCGCTACGCGCGCAAATCGGCGACGTACAGGCGGTGTTCGACCGTTTGAGCGCCACCATAGCAGCCCGGGTGGCGGAAATTAACGATCTGAAGGCGCAGGGACAGCCGGTATGGCCAATTATCCCTTTTAGCGAACTGGCGACGGGCAACATTAGCGATGCCACCCGCGCCGAGGTTAAGCGCCGCGGGTGCGCGGTGATTAAAGGTCATTTTCCACGCGAACAGGCGCTGGCATGGGACCAGTCGATGCTCGACTATCTGGACAAGAACCATTTTGACGAGGTGTATAAAGGACCGGGGGATAATTTTTTCGGTACGCTGAGCGCCTCCCGGCCTGAAATCTATCCTGTCTACTGGTCGCAGGCGCAAATGCAGGCCCGTCAAAGTGAAGAGATGGCGCTGGCGCAGTCGTTCCTCAACCGTCTGTGGCAGGTAGAGCACGACGGCAAGCGATGGTTTAATCCGGATATCAGCATCATTTACCCGGATCGCATCCGTCGCCGCCCGCCGGGCACCACATCCAAAGGACTGGGAGCGCATACCGACTCCGGCGCGCTGGAACGCTGGCTGCTACCAGCCTATCAGCAGGTATTCGCCAGCGTGTTTAACGGCAACGTCGAGCAGTACGATCCGTGGAATGCGGCGCACCGTACCGAAGTTGAAGAGTATACGGTGGATAACACCACCAAATGCTCGGTATTTCGCACCTTCCAGGGCTGGACCGCGCTCTCCGATATGCTGCCCGGTCAGGGGTTGCTTCATGTCGTCCCTATCCCGGAGGCGATGGCGTATATTCTGCTGCGCCCGCTGCTGGATGATGTCCCGGAAGATGAATTATGCGGCGTCGCGCCGGGCCGGGTGCTGCCGATTTCTGAACAGTGGCATCCTTTACTGATGGCGGCGTTAACCAGCATTCCGCCGCTGGAAGCCGGGGATTCCGTGTGGTGGCATTGCGATGTCATCCACTCCGTCGCCCCCGTCGAAAACCAGCAGGGCTGGGGCAATGTGATGTACATTCCTGCCGCGCCAATGTGTGAGAAAAATCTGGCCTATGCGCGTAAGGTGAAAGCGGCGCTGGAGACAGGCGCATCACCGGGCGATTTCCCGCGCGAGGACTATGAAACCACCTGGGAAGGGCGCTTCACGCTGCGCGATCTGAATATTCACGGTAAACGGGCATTAGGTATGGACGTTTGACGGTCGTACCGCCCTGCCCGCTCACCTGCGGTGTGCCCTTTGCCTGGGCGCACCCGTCTTACCGAACCTACGCGCCAGGATACGTAGGCCCGGTAAGCACAGCGCCACCGGGCGTCAGTGTTTAGCTTTCAATCCCTTTACTACGCAAATAATCGTCGTAGTTGCCGCTGAAGTCCACCACGCGCTCCGGCGTAATTTCAATGACGCGGGTTGCCAGCGAGCTGACGAACTCACGGTCGTGCGAAACAAAGATCAGCGTGCCCTGATACAGCTCCAGCGCCATATTCAGCGATTCGATCGACTCCATATCCAGGTGGTTAGTCGGTTCGTCCATGATCAGGATATTCGGCTTTTGCATCATCAGTTTGCCGAACAGCATACGGCCCTTCTCGCCACCGGAGAGGACTTTCGCAGGCTTTTTGATATCATCCTGGCTAAATAGCAGGCGACCCAGAATACTGCGCACTGCCTGCTCGTCGTCGCCTTCCTGCTTCCACTGACTCATCCATTCAAACACCGTCAGGTCATTTTCGAATTCATATTCGTGGTCCTGCGCGTAGTAACCAATACGCGCGTTTTCCGACCATTTAACGGTGCCATGATCGGCGTCCAGATCGCCAACCAGCGTCTTCAGCAGCGTAGATTTACCCACGCCATTGGTGCCGAGTACCGCCAGCTTCTCGCCGACTTCGAGCAGCAAATTGACATTTTTAAACAGCGGACCGTTATCAAAACCTTTCGTCAGCGCCTCCACTTCCAGAGCGTTACGGAACAGTTTTTTATCCTGCTCAAAACGGATGAACGGGTTCTGACGGCTGGAGGCTTTCACCTCTTCCAGCTTGATTTTATCAATCTGCCGCGCGCGCGACGTTGCCTGACGCGATTTAGAGGCATTGGCGCTAAAACGGCTAACAAAAGATTGCAGCTCGGCAATTTGCGCTTTTTTCTTCGCATTATCGGCCAACAGACGTTCACGCGCCTGGGTCGCCGCCGTCATATACTCATCATAGTTACCCGGATAGACGCGCAAGTCGCCGTAATCCAGATCCGCCATATGCGTACAAACCATGTTCAGGAAGTGACGGTCGTGCGAAATGATGATCATCGTGCTATCGCGCTCGTTCAGCACCTGCTCCAGCCAACGGATAGTATCAATATCCAGGTTGTTGGTCGGTTCGTCGAGCAACAGGATGTCCGGATTAGAGAATAACGCCTGCGCCAGCAGCACACGCAATTTCCAGCCTGGCGCGACTTCACTCATCAGACCGTAATGCTGCTCCAGCGGGATGCCCACCCCCAACAGCAGTTCGCCCGCGCGCGCCTCAGCGGAATAACCGTCCATCTCGCCGTATTTTACTTCCAGATCGGCGACTTTATAACCGTCTTCTTCGCTCATTTCCGGCAAGGCGTAGATACGGTCGCGCTCCTGCTTGACTTCCCACAGTTCGCCATGCCCCATAATGACAGTATCAAGTACGGTGAATGTTTCAAAAGCGAACTGGTCCTGACGCAGCTTACCGATGCGCTCATTCGGATCGAGGGAAACATTGCCCAGCGTCGGCTCCAGGTCGCCGCCGAGGATTTTCATAAAAGTGGACTTTCCGCTACCGTTGGCGCCGATCAGGCCGTAACGGTTGCCGCCGCCAAATTTGACGGAAATGTTTTCGAACAGCGGCTTACTGCCGAACTGCATGGTAACGTTGCTGGAAACTAACACAGGCTTATCCTGAAAAAAGATGTGACAAACCGCTTATTATGCCACAAGTCTGAAATAAGATCGCGCCCTGTACAAAGGGCTACACTGAACCGTAAGGGAAAAAAACGTGATTTCGTACACATCTGAATTCCCTGTTTACTGGAATGCACCTATAATGCGCTCCCAACATGACAGAATTCTCAACCTACTAGCCTGCTTGGCACAGAATCTCGCATAACATGAATATGAAATTAATAACGCTTTTCGCGGCGGCTTTCGCTGTAGTTGGTTTTTGTAAAACAGCCTCAGCAGTCACTTACCCGCTGCCTACCGATGGTAGCCGTTTAATTGGGCAAAATCAGGTCATCACCGTTCCGGAGGGCAATACCCAGCCGCTGGAGTATTTTGCCGCGGAGTATCAGATGGGGCTCTCCAACATGCTGGAAGCCAACCCTGGCGTGGATACCTTCCTGCCGAAGGGCGGTACCGTGCTGAATATTCCGCAGCAGCTGATCCTGCCGGATACCGTACACGAAGGCATTATCATCAATAGCGCGGAAATGCGCCTCTATTACTACCCGAAAGGCACAAACACCGTTATCGTCCTGCCGATTGGGATCGGTCAGTTAGGTAAAGACACGCCTATCAACTGGACGACCAAAGTTGAACGTAAAAAAGCCGGTCCGACCTGGACGCCTACGGCGAAAATGCACGCTGAATATCGCGCCGCCGGCGAGCCGCTGCCTGCCGTCGTGCCTGCGGGTCCGGATAACCCGATGGGCCTGTACGCGCTGTACATTGGTCGCCTGTATGCTATTCACGGCACCAACGCCAACTTCGGCATCGGGCTTCGCGTGAGCCACGGCTGTGTGCGTCTGCGCAACGACGATATCAAATTCCTGTTTGAAAATGTGCCGGTCGGTACCCGCGTGCAGTTTATCGATGAACCGGTAAAAGCCACCACCGAGCCGGACGGTAGCCGTTACATTGAGGTGCATAACCCGCTGTCAACGACGGAAGCGCAGTTTGAAGGTAAGGAAGCGGTGCCGATCACGCTTAATAAGAGTATCCTGGCCGTCACCAACGAGCCTGACGTTGATCAGACCGTCGTACAACAGGCGGTTCAGGATCGTTCCGGGATGCCGGTTCGTCTGAACTGACAGACTCTGCCTGCGAAGCCCGATAGATACTATCGGGCTTCTCTTACGGCACCAGTTGCAATAATCCATATCCCACCAGCGCCGCCCATGCCAGCATCGGCAACGAATAGAAATGAAATCGCCACCAGATTCGGCGATCGTTCGCCATCCGTAAAGCAATAAGATTTGCCAGCGACCCCGGCAGCAGACCAAACCCGCCGATATTCACCGCCCACGCCAGCAGCGTCGAGGCCGGTACATAGTTCAGCAGGAGAATGGTACTGGGCACATTACTGATAACCTGAGACAAGCCGATAGCGGTTAGCCAAAGTCCCAGGTGAGACAGTGCGCCAACCTGGTTGAAAACGCCCTGCAACGCCGGCAATTGCGTTAGCAGATGGACATCAATAAACATCGCCATAAATACCAGCAGCAGCGTCCAGTCCACGCTGACTATCACCCTGCGCGCCAGCACAATAAACCCAGCCGCCACCAACACCAGTCCCCATAACTCTTGCCTGAGCTCCAGCGCGGTAAGAAAAACGACATATAATCCCAGGCAACTCCACACCAGACGGGGCTGCCACTGCGGCGAACGCGTACCGGTATGATACTGTAACGCCCTACCCGGAAAACAAAACCAGCACAGGAGCAGTAACGTCAGCATCATCATGACGGCAAGCGGCGCCATTTGCCCGCTAAATTCAGCAAAGCTTAAGCCGGAGCGTCCCCACAACAGAATATTTTGCGGATTACCGACAGGCGTCAGCAGCGAACCGGCGTTCACCGCCAACGCCTCAAAAATAATCAATCGGTTGACCGGAATCGCACACAGTTTTTTCAACGTTATCGTCAGCGGCACAACGATAAACAGCGCGACATCGTTTGTCAGAAAGGTCGACAGCACCGCCGCAGCCAGCACCAGGAACATCGCCAGTTGCCGCTCGGTATGAAATCGGCGCGTCATCTTGCGTCCCAGCACATCAAAATAGCCGCTCAGCTCAACGCCTTTAGTGAGCAACATTAACCCACTGAGGGTAATAATGGTGTGCCAGTCAATCGCGCCAGGCCAGGCGCGGGGCGCAAAAGGAACAAACAGGCTTAGCGCCATCCCCACAATGATCAACAACTGAAAAAAACGGTCACGCCGCAGCGCCCGTAAAAAGGCCAGATTCATTCTGCAGATGTTCCATGCTGTTGCGTGAAGGCCAAAAAGGCATCCAATGTCTCCTGGCTGACATGGTGTTCCATCCCTTCCGCATCACGACGCGCGATTTCCGGGCTTACGCCTAATACCAGTAAAAAATTTTCGACAATTTGATGCCGCTCGCGGCTTTCCTGCGCCAGCTTCTCCCCTTCCGGCGTCAGAAAAACGCCGCGCCAGGGGATCATTTGAATAAATCCTAACGATGCCAGGCGCTTAAGCATTTTGGCCACAGTCGGCTGGGAGACGCCGAGCCGCGCCGCCATATCCACCTGACGCGCTTCCCCTACCTCAATAATTAAATCGGAAATCAGCTCAACGTAATCGTCTATCAACTCACGGCGATGCGCCTCTCTGACCTGACGAAATCCTTCAACGTGTTCTTCTACGTTCACCAATTGCGTCACTTTTTTTGTTGTTGGCGTACCTGCGCGACGACCCATTTTGCTTCCTCGTTTCTGTGACGCGTTAACGCGTCAGCTGACAGAGCGCTCATTGTAAACCAGAGTTGTCCGGGCACAAAAAATTAACGTTTTAGCAATAGCTATAAAACATAGCCTGTGCTATATCTGTATGTAATGCAGACATCCCTCACGGATCGATGGGATAGAAACATCAGGAGGTTTATATGAACGAATTTAAGAGGTGTATACGCGTGTTCAGTCACTCTCCCTTTAAAGTCCGGTTAATGCTGCTCTCTATGTTGTGCGATATGATCAACGGCAAACCGGAACAGGATAACCCTTCCACGAAATAACGCGGCGGTGCGGTACGCCGCTTTATTTTGCATCCTCAACGGAAATGGCGCCCGTTTCCCCTGTTTTTTTTGTGGTTTTGCTATTCTCTTCGCAAAACATTTTCTTTCCGGCGGTTGACCTTCTTATCCGCACGCTCTATCTTCTGGCAGCCCTGAATATTTTGCGACTCGCCGTTGCGAACTCAATACCTTTTTTACGCATAATCAGGCAGGTAATGACCCTTCGCGCCAGGGTTAGCACATGGCGTTTTTGCAATAGTGGCATATGAATTCAACCCTTATCGATTCACTTCTGGCCCGTCGTCGGGCTGTAAGCCCGTGGGCGGGCCTCTACTTTTTACAGTCGCTGCTGATTAACCTCGCGCTCGGCTACCCCTTTAGCCTGCTTTATACCGCGGCGTTTACCTGCCTGTTGCTGCTGCTCTGGCGCTACCTGCCCCGCGGACAAAAAGCGCTGCTCGGCATCTGTTCGCTGGTAGCTGCTTGCTATTTTCCCTTTGGCCAGGCTTACGGCGCGCCGAACTTTAATACGCTGCTGGCGCTGCACTCCACCAATATGGAAGAGTCGAGCGAAATGCTGACCATTTTCCCGTGGTATAGCTACCTGACCGGACTTTTTATTTTTGCGCTGGGTATTATTGCGCTTCGCCGCCGAAAAGAAGAGGCCAGGCCGCGCTGGAATAGCCTCGACAGCCTGTGCCTGCTGATTAGCGTCGCGGCATTTTTCGTCGCGCCGGTACAAAATCTGGCGTGGGGCGGCGTTTTTAAGGTTATTGATACCGGCTATCCGGTTTTTCGCTTCGCCAAAGACGTTATCGTCAATAACAACGAAGTCATTGAAGAGCAGCACCGTATGGCGCAGCTATCCGGCATAAAAGATAGCTGGACGGTTACTGCGGTGAAACCCAGATATCACATCTATGTCGTGGTGATTGGTGAAAGCGCGCGACGGGATGCCATGGGCGCTTTCGGCGGCCACTGGGATAATACCCCCTTCGCCAGCCATGTGAATGGCGACTTCTTTATGGATTACATCGCCGCCAGCGGCTCAACGCAAAAATCGCTCGGTTTAACGCTCAATCGCGTGGTGGATAACAAACCGCAGTATCAGGATAACTTCGTCACGCTGGCTAACCGCGCCGGTTTTCAGACATGGTGGTTTTCCAATCAGGGGCAAATCGGCGAATACGACACGGCCATCGCCAGTATCGCCAAACGCGCCGATGAAGCGCATTTCCTGAAAAACGGCGATTTTGAAGCGGATAAAAATACTCGCGACGACGCGCTGTTAACCATGACGGCGCAGGTATTGGCGACAGAACGCACGCAACCACAGTTGATTGTGTTGCATTTAATGGGGTCGCATCCCCAGGCCTGCGACCGTACTCAGGGAAAATACGCGACGTTTGTCCAGTCGAAAGAGACGTCTTGTTATTTATACACCATGACGCAAACCGACGATTTGCTCCGTCAGCTCTATACTCAGCTTCGTCATAGCGGCGACAGTTTTTCGCTCGTCTATTTCTCCGATCACGGGCTGGCGTTTAAAGAGCGCGGCAAAGCGGTACAGTACCTGGCGCATGACGACAAATTCCAGCAAAACTTCCAGGTGCCGTTTATGGTGCTATCCAGCGACAGTAAAGCGCATCGGATCATTAAAGCTCGCCGTTCCGCGAACGATTTCCTGAGTTTTTTCTCGCAATGGACAGGAATTAGCGCTAAAGAGATCAAAAATCGCTATCGATTTATTTCGGAGCAGAAAGCCGGGCCCGTTTATATCACCAATTTCAAATTACAGAAAGTGGACTATAACCATCTGGGCAGCGATATTTTTTCACTAAAATAATGCACGTTTCAGGCAAAAAAAATCCGCCTCGAAAGGCGGATTTTTCATTTTCACCGACGTGATTAGAAGCGGTAACCCACGCCAGCAATCCAGGTGCCAACGTCAACGCTACGAATACGGCTCTGCTCGTAAGAGAAGTCCAGAGCAACATTTTCCATCGGGTTGAATTGCAGACCAGCGCCATAGGAGAAGCCATAATCGCTGGTGTCATGTTTGTAGGTTGGGTAATCGGTCGTCTGGAATTTACCGTAACCCACACCGACTACACCGTAGATGCTCGCCCAATCGTTCAGACGGTAAGCCGGGCCGGCAGTGATGCCGTAGTACTGACCTTTGTTGTAATCGCCCGCACCGTTAGTACGATCTTTTTCGGTGTAGGTGAAGGAACCGATTACGCCCAGCGGGTTGTTGTCCTGCTCGTAACGATACTTCAGGTTGAAACCGCTCATTTTATTCGCTACGCCCTGCGCGTCGCTCTGAGCGTAACCACCGGTAACGGTAGAAGTAGCAGCTACTGCAGTACCTGCGGAAAAAGCCAGAACAGCGGCCAGTGCTGAAAGACATGCAATTTTTTTCATAACCACCTCAAATGTGCTTCAAGTAAGTCCTAAGTTTTAAATATATCAAAAATTAATGGGAAACTCTTTGCGATTCACGGTGTCTAACAGCGCCTTTCATGTAACAGAACGTTTCCATATCGCGCTATCTTATTCAATTAACATCACTTTTCCGGCTGATTGCACCAATAATGCGCGTGCGGCGCGATACATTCATCCAGATTATTCCTAAACTAACAGTCTATTTATCCATCAATTAAAGTTCATTTTATGGAATCCTGGAAATTTTTTTCAACGAATCCTCAACCGCTGCGGGGAATTTCCATTACACTGCCACCTTTACTCGTACTGACATTTTTTGACAGGAGAAAGGATGCCGGGGTCAACACGTAAACTACCAGTCTGGTTGCCCATTTTGGTTTTGCTCATTGCCATGTCCTCTATTCAGAGTGGCGCTTCACTGGCGAAATCGTTATTTCCTCTTGTCGGCGCGCCGGGCGTAACGGCGCTTCGTCTGGCGTTGGGAACGCTTATCCTTATCGCCTTTTTCAAACCCTGGCGTTTGCGTTTTGCCAAAGAGCAGCGGTTGCCTTTACTGTTTTATGGTCTGTCGCTGGGCGGGATGAACTATCTATTCTATCTGTCGATTCAGACGGTGCCGTTGGGTATTGCGGTCGCGCTGGAATTTACCGGTCCTCTGGCGGTCGCGCTGTTTTCATCCCGGCGGCCGGTAGATTTTATTTGGGTCGTACTGGCTGTGCTTGGGCTCTGGTTCCTGCTGCCATTAGGACAAGATATGTCTCACGTCGATCTTACCGGGGCCGCGTTAGCGCTCGGCGCTGGCGCCTGTTGGGCTGTCTATATTCTTACCGGCCAGCGAGCAGGCGCGGAACATGGTCCGGCCACGGTGGCGGTAGGCTCGCTGATTGCCGCCATCATTTTCGTGCCGATTGGCGCAGTTCAGGCTGGCGACGCGCTATGGCACTGGTCGATTCTTCCCTTAGGGTTAGCGGTCGCTGTGCTTTCTACGGCGCTGCCTTATTCACTGGAAATGATTGCGCTGACGCGCCTGCCAACCCGCACCTTCGGTACGCTGATGAGCATGGAACCCGCGCTGGCCGCCGTTTCCGGGATGATTTTTCTGGGCGAAACGCTTACGGGCATACAAATCCTGGCCCTGTGCGCCATCATTGCCGCCTCAATGGGTTCTACCCTAACGATTCGCCGCGAACCGCAAATTAAACAAGTTGACGTAAAATAGTTTCTTATTCTGCATGATGTGCATAATCATGCAGAATATCACCTCGTTATTCACCTTTTATTATCGCGCTATTACTTCGTCATTTTTTGTCATATTTTTTCTCATTTTTTACATTAAAATGAGAATTATTACCCACAAAACAACAAACCAACCTAACCAATTGATTTATAATAAAAATAAATATTAAATCTTGTCTGTACTATTAAAGTGATAGGTAAATTCAAAAAAGCAAAGTTAAAAACCGGTGCTATACTTATTTTCGTTAATTACCTGGGACACAAACATCAAGAGGATATGAGATTATGAGTACCGCTAAACTGGTAAAAACAAAAGCGTCTAATCTGCTTTATACCCGTAACGATGTATCAGAAAGCGATAAAAAAGCGACGGTTGAGTTGCTTAATCGTCAGGTGATCCAGTTCATTGACCTGTCGCTGATCACGAAACAGGCCCACTGGAACATGCGCGGTGCTAACTTTATTGCCGTTCATGAGATGCTGGATGGCTTCCGTACCGCACTGACCGATCATCTGGATACTATGGCCGAGCGCGCCGTACAGCTTGGCGGTGTGGCGTTAGGCACCACGCAAGTTATCAACAGCAAAACTCCGCTGAAAAGCTATCCGCTCGACATTCATAACGTGCAGGATCACTTAAAAGAACTGGCCGATCGCTACGCTGTTGTCGCTAATGATGTTCGCAAAGCTATCGGTGAAGCCAAAGATGAAGACACTGCCGATATCTTTACCGCCGCATCACGCGACCTCGATAAATTCCTGTGGTTTATCGAATCCAACATCGAATAAATCTATCTCTACCCTGAATACTTCGAGTTGCAGGAAGGTACAAACGCAGCGAATCCGCAGAAGCCTGACTTCCGTCAGTCACTGAAGCGAACGCACCTGCAACTTGATGTACACAGGTATATAAGTCATCCCTATACCCCTGCCTGTTACAGGGGTTTTGCACTTAAATAGTGCACACGTCTTGTACTCCCCTCCGATAAAAGTGAATTATTTGTAATAATTACATCACACAATCGTTAATTAAAGATTGTTTTAACAACAATTTTTACGCTAAATAGACCCTGCATCTCTACTTTGTTATTCATGCACTAAATCAGTGCCCCAAAACGGTGCGCCATACTGGTTTTGCCCGACTTATTGTGTACAGGAATGATTCACGCTTCTGTTAAAACAATGAGTTACATAATTGGCATGATTTTTTCATTACGCTACATGTTCTCGCAGGGGATCGCCCCGTGGATAGAAAAGGAAATGCTATGAAGTCTCTATTAAAAGTTTCACTGGCTGCACTTACCCTGGCTTTTGCGGTGTCTTCGCACGCTGCGGATAAGAAACTCGTTGTGGCAACCGATACGGCGTTCGTTCCGTTTGAATTTAAACAGGGCGACAAATACGTCGGTTTTGATGTTGATCTGTGGGACGCTATCGCGAAAGAACTGAAGCTGGACTACACCCTGAAACCGATGGATTTCAGCGGCATTATTCCGGCATTACAAACCAAAAATATCGATCTGGCGCTGGCGGGTATTACGATTACGGACGAGCGTAAAAAAGCGATCGACTTTTCCGATGGCTATTACAAAAGCGGTCTGCTCGTGATGGTGAAAGCCAACAATAACGATATTAAAAGCGTTAAAGACCTCGATGGCAAAGTCGTTGCCGTGAAGAGCGGAACCGGGTCGGTGGATTACGCGAAAGCGAATATCAAAACCAAAGACCTGCGTCAGTTCCCGAACATTGATAACGCGTACATGGAATTAGGCACCAACCGCGCAGACGCCGTTCTGCACGATACGCCGAACATCCTGTACTTTATCAAAACCGCAGGCAACGGCCAGTTCAAGGCGGTAGGCGAATCGCTGGAAGCACAGCAATACGGAGTTGCCTTCCCGAAAGGCAGCGATGAACTGCGCGAGAAAGTCAACGGCGCGCTGAAAACGCTGCGTGAGAATGGCACCTATAACGAAATCTACAAAAAATGGTTCGGTACAGAACCTAAATAAAACAACCTGATGTTGGCTTGTGGCCCGGTAGTGAGGACGCTCACCGGGCCTACAGCTCTTTTCCGTGACGGATAAGACACTTTCACGCCATTTCCGCGCCGGATAGAGCATTTGACTATTTACACCACGGTAACAGGAACGACATATGCAGTTTGACTGGAGCGCCATCTGGCCCGCCATTCCGCTTTTACTTGAGGGCGCTAAAATGACCCTGTGGATCTCGGTCCTCGGTCTGGCTGGCGGCCTGGTTATTGGACTGGCGGCAGGTTTTGCCCGTACGTTTGGCGGCTGGTTCGCCAACCATATCGCCCTGGTTTTCATTGAAATTATTCGCGGCACGCCCATCGTTGTCCAGGTCATGTTTATCTACTTTGCCCTGCCGATGGCATTTAATGATTTGCGTATTGATCCGTTCAGCGCAGCGGTCGTGACAATTATGATTAACTCCGGCGCTTATATCGCGGAGATTACTCGTGGCGCAGTACTATCCATTCACAAAGGTTTTCGCGAAGCGGGTCTGGCGCTGGGCCTTTCTCGCCGGGAAACCATCCGTCATGTTATTTTACCGCTTGCTCTGCGCCGTATGCTGCCGCCGCTGGGCAACCAGTGGATCATTAGCATCAAAGACACCTCGTTGTTTATTGTTATCGGCGTAGCCGAGCTGACCCGTCAGGGCCAGGAAATTATTGCCGGTAACTTTCGCGCCCTGGAAATCTGGAGCGCCGTGGCCGTCTTCTATTTGATCATTACGCTGGTGCTGAGCTTTATTTTGCGTCGTCTTGAAAGAAGGATGAAAATCCTGTGATTGAATTTAAAAACGTCTCCAAGCACTTTGGCCCCACCCAGGTGCTGCATAACATTGATTTAAACATCCGTCAGGGCGAAGTGGTTGTGATTATCGGCCCTTCCGGTTCGGGTAAATCCACGTTATTACGCTGTATCAATAAACTGGAAGAGATCACCTCCGGCGATCTGATTGTCGATGGTCTGAAAGTCAACGATCCTAAAGTAGACGAACGGCTGATTCGCCAGGAAGCCGGCATGGTGTTTCAACAGTTTTATCTGTTCCCGCATCTGACCGCGCTCGAAAACGTGATGTTCGGTCCTCTGCGCGTGCGCGGCGTAAAGAAAGAAGAAGCGGAAAAACAGGCGAAAGCTCTGTTAGCGAAAGTTGGACTGGCGGAACGGGCGCACCACTACCCCTCCGAGCTTTCCGGCGGTCAACAACAGCGCGTCGCCATTGCCCGAGCGCTGGCAGTGAAGCCGAAAATGATGCTCTTTGACGAGCCAACCTCCGCTCTGGACCCTGAACTGCGCCATGAAGTGCTGAAAGTCATGCAGGATCTGGCGGAAGAAGGCATGACCATGGTCATTGTCACTCACGAAATCGGCTTTGCCGAAAAAGTCGCCTCACGGCTGATTTTTATCGATAAAGGCCGTATTGCCGAAGATGGCAGTCC
This sequence comes from Salmonella sp. 741265055_HSA, assembly GCF_046569525.1. NCBI lineage: Bacteria > Pseudomonadati > Pseudomonadota > Gammaproteobacteria > Enterobacterales > Enterobacteriaceae > Salmonella > Salmonella sp. 741265055_HSA. The sequence goes on from NZ_JBKFSQ010000015.1 coordinate 38,190, forward strand.
GCAGGCGTTGATCGAAAACCCGCCAAGCCCACGTTTACAGGAATTTTTACAGCACGTCTCCTGAGATATCGCCCTTCCTGCCCTACGGCAGGAAGGGCATCATGGAATAGTCCCATTTCATTTTCCCTCCCCTGCGCCATCTATACTTAGTGTTTTGCGTCTCTTTTCTCACTGGAGGAGTCATGCGGTGGACCCTGTTCATCCTTTTTTGTCTACTGGGCGCGCCTGCCCATGCGGTCGCCATACCCGGCGTGACCACGGGGACATCAACCAGCCAGCAAGCCGCGCCAGAGCCCAGTCCTGAACAAAAAAAAGCGGCCTATGCGGCCCTGGCTGACGTACTGGAGAACGAGGCTTCACGTAACGAATTGATAGCGCAACTCCGCGAAGCCTCAACCACGCCGCCGACCGAGCCAGCGCCAGCGCTTGCGCCGCCTGCGGCCAAAGATGAGAAAACGGTACTGGAGAACGTCACCACCGTTACCCGTCAGTACGGCGATGCTTTCGCTACCCGTTTCGCCCAGCTTTATCGCAACATCACCGATGCGCCGCACAAACCGTTTAACTCGCAAACCTTCACCAACGCGTTAACCCACTTTTTATTTCTGGCCGTCGCGGTATTTGGTTTTTATAGCGTGATACGGCTTTGCGCCCTGCCGTTATATCGAAAAATGGGCCTGTGGGCGCGCAAGAAAAACCGTGAACGCAGCAACTGGTTACAGCTCCCGGCGATGATCGTCGGCGCGTTTATTATCGACCTGCTGCTACTGGCGCTCACCTTATTTATCGGTCAGATGCTCAGTGATAATTTCCATGCGGGAAGTCGAACTATCGCTTTTCAGCAAAGCCTGTTCCTGAATGCCTTCGCGCTGATAGAGTTCTTTAAAGCGATTCTGCGGCTTATTTTTTGCCCTAATGTACCGGAGTTACGCCCATTCGCGATTCAGGATGCGACAGCGCGTTACTGGAATCGCCGTATGAGTTCCCTTAGCAGCTTGATTGGCTACGGGCTGATTGTTGCCGTTCCGATTATTTCCAACCAGGTGAATGTTCAGGTTGGCGCGATGGCGAATGTGGCGATCATGCTCTGCATCACCATCTGGGCGCTGTACCTGATCTTTAAAAACAAAGCGGAGATTACGCAACATTTATTAAGTCTGGCGGAACGATCATTAGCCTTTTTTAGCCTGTTTATCCGCGCCTTTACGCTGGTGTGGCACTGGCTGGCCAGCGCTTACTTTATCGTGCTGTTTTTCTTCTCGTTATTCGACCCAGGCAATAGCCTGAAGTTTATGATGGGCGCGACCGTGCGCAGTCTGGCGATTATTGGCATCGCGGCGTTTATCTCCGGTATGTTTACCCGCTGGATAGCGAAAACCATCACCCTGTCGCCCCATACGCAGCGCAATTACCCGGAATTACAAAAGCGGCTTAACGGCTGGCTCTCCTCGGCGCTAAAAGTCGCACGCTTTTTGACCGTCTGCGTCGCCGTTATGCTGTTGCTCAACGCCTGGGGATTATTCGATTTCTGGCACTGGCTACATTATGGCGCGGGGGAAAAGATGGTCGATATCCTCATCCGTATCGCGTTAATCTTATTCTTCTCCGCCGTGGGATGGACGATTCTCGCCAGTCTGATTGAGAATCGCCTGGCCTCCGATATTCATGGTCGCCCGCTACCCAGCGCCCGCACGCGCACGCTGCTGACGCTGTTCCGCAATGCGCTGGCAGTGATTATCAGTACCATAACCATCATGATCGTGTTATCGGAAATCGGCGTCAATATCGCGCCATTGCTGGCTGGCGCGGGGGCGTTAGGTCTGGCTATCTCTTTCGGTTCGCAAACCCTGGTGAAAGATATTATTACCGGCGTCTTTATTCAGTTTGAAAACGGGATGAATACCGGCGACTTAGTCACCATAGGCCCACTGACGGGGACGGTCGAGAGAATGTCGATTCGTTCCGTCGGCGTGCGGCAGGATACCGGGGCATACCATATTATCCCGTGGTCCTCGATCACCACTTTCGCCAACTTTGTGCGCGGTATCGGCTCAGTTGTCGCCAACTATGACGTGGATCGCCATGAGGATGCGGATAAAGCGAATCAGGCGCTGAAAGACGCGGTAACGGCGCTGATGGAGACGGAGGATATTCGCGGGCTGATTATCGGCGAACCCACGTTCGCCGGTATTGTCGGTTTAACGAACACGGCGTTTACTTTACGCGTATCGTTCACCACCCTACCGCTCAAGCAGTGGACGGTGCGTTTTGCCCTTGATAGCCAGGTGAAAAAGCATTTTGATCTGGCCAATGTGCGCGCGCCGGTGCAAACGTATCAGGTTCTGCCCGCCCCCGCCGGCGGCCCGTCGCCTGATTCGCCGCCGCCGCGCGAACCGACGATTTAGCGTTTGCGGGTGATAAAACGGCGACGCTGGTCGTCATCCATAAAGGTCCAGGCAATAAAGCGGCTTTGCTTTTGCCCCTGGGCCATCTCTTTTTTCACCACTTTCACCGCGCCAGCCTCCGTCAGTGCCCGATAAAGCGGCGGTAAATTCTCGCCGCGCGACACCAACGTCGTAAACCACAACACCTGACGGCGGAAGGTTTGGCTTTCAGCAATCATTTTTTTAATAAAGGCGACTTCGCCGCCTTCGCACCATAGCTCCTGCTGTTGACCGCCAAAGTTCAGCGCATCATCTTTATTCTGCCCCAAATTGCGGCGCTTACGCTCGCTGCCCGCGCGGGCTGCGGCGGCGGAGTCGTGAAAAGGCGGGTTACAAAGCGTTGCGTCATAAAATTCATTTTTATGAATGATACCGGTAAAAATGGCCGCCGGATCTTTTTGCCGACGCAGACGAATGGCGCGGCTTAACCCCGTATTAGCCTGAATGATAGCCTGCGCGCTGGACATCGCTGCGTCGCTGACTTCACTACCGGTAAATCGCCAGCCATATTCATGGACGCCGATAAGCGGATAAATACAATTGGCGCCCACGCCTACGTCCAGAATAGTTGCCTGCGCCGGAATACTCCCTGTCGTTTCGCCAAGCAGATCCGCCAGATGATGGATATAATCCGCACGACCAGGCACTGGCGGACATAAAAACCCTGGCGGAATGTCCCAGTGTGTAACGGCATAAAAATGCGCCAGCAACGCCTTATTGAGCGCTTTTACCGCTTGCGGATTAGCAAAATCAACGCTCTGTTCACCGGCGGGCGTGCGGATAAGAAAGGACGTCAATTCCGGCGTGGTCTGACACAGTGCGGCGAGATCATAACGGTGTTGATGGCGGTTGCGCGGGTGTAACCCCGGTTTCTGGGCGGACATGGCATTCTCCTTTTAGCAGCGGCGTAAGATACCCGTATAACGCCACGGGGTAAATATACCACCGCGAATTCCCTGCCTCGCTCGTTTGATCGGATATCTGAATGACATTGGCTCTGCTCATGGTCTGAAAAGATCGCGCGATGCGATTTTTTCACCTGACGGCGCTACACTTAACCTCAGGTACCCTAAAATCAGGAGAGCGTGATGGCATCCGGCTGGGCAAATGACGACGCAGTGAATGAACAAATCAACAATACCATTGAAGATGCCGTTGCCCGCGCTCGCGGCGAACTTCCCCACGGCGAAAGTCGCGATGAATGCGAATCTTGCGGCGACCCTATCCCTGAAGCGCGGCGTAAAGCCGTACCGGGCGTTCGGTTATGCATATCCTGCCAACAGGAGAAAGATTTACATAACGCAACATTTTCAGGATATAATCGCAGAGGTTCAAAAGACAGCCAGTTACGCTGACTTTTCTTTACCGAAACCGCCAGTATCATCCATTCCTTTACGCTCATGCTTTTTAGCGTTCTGCGTCGCAGAATGTGCCGTTAACCTCGACTCTGTAAAGCCAGATGACAAGAACGGTAAATTCCACCGTTGAATTAATTAATAATCAATAGGTTATTTGTCATTCAAAAATTTTGAGCAAGGCCGTCAATTCTATTCGATTTTATCTTTCGCAAAAAACCGTGATACTCATCACATCGACGGAACATCGTCCCATAAACAGAATAACCTGCGAGAGATTAATCATGAAAACCATTAAATATGCTGTTGCAGCCATCGCGCTTTCCACCCTTTCTTTTGGCGCTTTTGCCGCAGAACCGGTTAGCGCGTCTCAGACGCAAAACCTGCATAAAATCGGCGTAGTGTCTGCCGACGGCGCCACCACGCTGGATGGCCTGGAAGCTAAACTGGCTGAAAAAGCTGCCGCTGCTGGCGCAAGCGCTTATAACATCACCTCCGCCGTGGGTAATGACAAAATGAGCGGCACTGCGGTGATTTATAAATAATTTACCTGCCCGCCAGATTTCAGGCTGTAACATCGCTGTTGTTTGAATTCTGACGGGTATTACTCTCGTCTGTTTGCCAACAGACCCACTGCTCCAACCCTCATTAACCCTGTTTGTTACCCTTATTTGCCCGTCCGCCACTGGACGGGCTTTTTTTATTCGCTAAAAGCCTGTTCGACGCGCGCAAGCCCGTCTTCTAACGTCGCCGCCTCTCCCGTCGCAACCAGACAACAGGCCATTTGCGTTTTTAATGATTGCGGCACCGGCTCGTGGCCGGCAAGGCAGCGCTCAATCCAGCGCGCGGTGATTTCAGGATCTTTAGTCGCAGGCAGTGAAAGCGGCTCGTCGTGCGTGTCGCTCTGACGCTCATGCAGTACCTGCACGCCACGGCTATCAATCAGGCTGATTTGCGGACAGCGTTGCGGGTTGGCATAGACTTCGCCTTCGGTACCATGCATCAGCAAAGCCCGCCCGCCAATGCGGCTAAAAAAGGTCGCCACACGCGGGACATATTCAGGGTGAGAAACGCTTGATAAACGCAGCGCGGCATCCTCAGCAAATGGCGTCGCCAGCTTGGCCAGTGAATGTGCGCTGTTGCGCACGCCCATCCGCCAGCGCATCGCCAGCTGTTTTTCCAGCGGCGGGCAGAGTGCGCTCACCGGGATAAACATCGGCTGGTGCCCGTCCAGTTTAGCCTGTGCTTGTCCGCCGTGTAGGGTGGGAACAATCCCCATCAGCGCAAATATTGTTTCCGTCAGTACGCGGGTCGGATCTTCACTGACGCCGTGTACTACAACTGGAAAGCCCAATTTATGCAGCAGGATAGCCAGCAACGGCGTTAAATTCGCCTGTTTACGCGCGCCGTTATAGCTGGGAATAACGACCGGCAACGGCCTATCTGCGGGCGGTGTCAGTTTGATGGTATGATTCTGCATGGCCTCATAAAAGCCCAGCATTTCGGCTTCGCCTTCGCCTTTAATACGCAGCGCCATCAATATACTGCCCATTTCCAGGTCGGGGATGTCGCCATTCAGCATTCGGGTATACAAACCACGCGCGGTATCCAGATCCAGATCGCGGGCGTGATTTTTACCTCGCCCGATCTCTTTGATGATCTTGCGATAATCCATTGAAAGCTCCTTGAAGTGTGCTCACAGCATTAACGCCGTCGGCGGCGTGCAGGTTTTGCTTTTGGTTTTACTATAACGTCTGGCACGGCAGGCTGCTCTATCGGAAAAACAGGTAAGGCATTCAGTAAACGCTGTCCGTAGTTTTTGGTCAACAACCGCTTATCATAAATGACCACTTCTCCCCGACAGGCGTGGCTACGAATCAATCGCCCTACCTGCTGAATTAAATTAAAAGACGCGCTTGGTAAGCTTTGTACCTCAAACGGATAACGATTCAGACTTTTTAGCCATTCGCCTTCGGTGATCACGACCGGGCTGTCGATCGGCGGGAAGGCAATTTTATGGATATGGACCTGCGTCAGCAGCTCGCCTTTAAGATCCAGCCCTTCGGCAAAAGACTGAAGCCCAACCAGCACGCTGCGTTCGCCGCTCTCCACCCGTTTACGGTGCAGCTCTACCAGCCGGTAACGCGGCTGGTCGCCCTGGACCAGGAGGAGTAAGCGCACATCAGCGACATGCTCCAGAAAACGCTGCATCGCCCGCCCGCTGGCGAACAGTACCAGCATACCATGATGTTTTTTGCTCTCCAGTTGCTCACGAAAATAGGCCGCCATTTCGGCAATATGCTGCTCTTCGTTATCAATGGTGGGTTCGTAGCGCATTTGAGGAATCACCAGTTTCCCCTGTTCCACATGATTAAACGGCGAATCCAGCGCCACAAAGCGGTCGCCGGCTTTTTCTTTTAAGCCGCTCATTTCCTGCAGACGCGAAAAGCTATTGAGCGAGCGCAGTGTCGCCGAGGTGACAATAATGTGCGGTACGCTGCGCCATAACAATCTTTCCAGCTGCTCGCTGACGCGGATACCGACACAATGGAACCAGACGTGGAGCTGCCCTTCGCGTATTTCACGCGTCGCCCATTTGGACACCGGCGCGCCTGAAGACTGCGCCATCGAAGCCAGTCGCCATAATTTACTTTGCGCCTCGAACATTCCCAGCGCCCGGTTCATCTGTAAAATCACCCGATGCAAACGCACAATATCGTGCGACCCGGTTTTTTCGCTGAGATCGTTGAGAAAGGATTCCGCCAGCCCACGCAGCGTCTCGGTCAGCTTCGCCAGTCGCTGGCAGATTTCCATGACCTCATCAGGCAACTCGCCCATTGCAAAACGGTGCTCCGCCTCCTGCGCTGCGGGCATATACAGATTAAGAATGGCATTGAGCGAGGCGATCAGTTCGTACACCTCCTCGCAATGGGCGTTAAGTCGCTCAGGATTCGCTAACGGCGGCGTGGTCTTAGGGCGAAATTGCTCCATGCAGGTCGCCACCAGTTTGCTGAACAGATCCAGTTGCAAGCGATACCAGGAGGCGGTAATTTCCGCGCTCATCTCCAGCGCATCGCGAGCGACATCGGGCAGATGATGACCTTCATCCAGTACCAACAGCAGATGCTTTGGTTCCGGCAGTACGGCTTCACTTTCCATCGCCGCCATTACCAGCGCGTGATTCGCCACCACGACTTCCGCTTCCTGTATTTCACGTCGGGCGACAAAGAATGGACATTCGCGGTAATAGTGACAGTTGCGGTTCAGACAACTGGCTTTATCGGTACTTAATCGCCGCCACAGATCGTCGTCAATAGCAATGTCGGTATGATCCCGCAGACCATCCCATTTGTAACCGTCAAGATCCCCTTTCAGCCTGGCGCAGCGCTTTTGCTCTTCCTGGTTGTTAGGCGTCAGTTCGTCATCAAGAAAGGCGAGCAGATCCTGCTGCGTAGGCTCGCTACTGGCGAGCGCCGCCAGGTTTCGCGGACACACGTAACGCCCGCGGCCAAAGGCGGCGGTAAAGCGCAGATCGGGGATGATTTTTCGTAGCAGCGGCAAATCTTTGCTAAAGATCTGATCCTGTAACGCCACGTTAGCGGTACTGACCACCAGTGTTTTTTGCTCTTCCCGGGCAATGGCGATACCGGGAATAAGATAGGAGAGGGTTTTCCCGACGCCGGTCGGCGCTTCGATAGCCAGATGTCTCCCTTCTTCCCCGGCCAGCGTTCTGGCGACGTCAGCAATCATCTGCCGCTGCGGCGCACGGGGAATAAAGTCGGGAATCTGGTCCTGAAGCGCCTTATACCAGGCGGCGATTTGCGCTTTCAGCGCAGCGGTCAATGCCATGAGAAAACCTGAAGTACTGTATAAACAGCCACTATTGTGTCACATTTCAGGGGCGGGAAGTACCTTTTTTACCGGTTCTGGAAGGCGGCTCGCAACGCGATGTGTATTTTGCCGGATGACGGTGCAAGCACCTTATCCGGCCTACGTATTTGCATAGTCCGTAGGCCCGGTAAGCGTCGCGCTACCGGGCATGTTGCCGGATAAAATTTACTGGGCAGGCGTGATTCTGCGCGGGCGACGCGGCGGACGTGCTTTGTCGCCAGCGGGTTTCCCCTCGCCTGTGCGCGGTTTTGGTTTCGCCTTCGCCGCCCCGCTATCCTGACGTCGCGGCTGCTGACTGCGCCCCGCTCCCCCCTGATTTTGTCCGCGTCCACGACCGCCGCCGCCGCCGCGCTGCTGACGGCCATTCTGAATCGGCTCCGCTTTAATCGACGGGTCGGGCTCATAGCCCGGCGTCGTAATGCGTGGGATCTCTTTTTTCAGCAATTTTTCGATATCACGCAACAGTTTATGCTCGTCAACACAAACCAGCGACAGCGCCTCGCCAGTTGCCGCCGCGCGACCGGTACGGCCAATACGGTGTACATAATCTTCCGGCACGTTCGGCAGTTCATAGTTGACCACGTGCGGCAGCTCTTCAATATCCAGACCACGCGCCGCAATATCCGTCGCTACCAGCACGCGAATATCGCCGGATTTAAAATCGGCCAGCGCGCGGGTACGTGCGCCCTGCGATTTATTACCGTGGATCGCCGCGCTGCGAATACCGTCTTTATTAAGCTGTTCCGCCAGATGGTTCGCGCCATGCTTGGTGCGGGTGAAGACCAACACCTGCTGCCAGTTGCCCTGGCCAATCATTTGTGACAGCAGTTCGCGCTTACGTTTTTTATCGACAAAGTGCACGTGCTGCGTTACCTGCTCTGAGGCCGTGTTGCGGCGCGCCACTTCGATTTCCAGCGGGTTGCGCAACAGCTTTTCGGCGAGCGCTTTGATGTCGTCAGAGAACGTGGCGGAGAACAGCAGATTCTGACGCTTCGCCGGCAGTTTCGCCAGCACGCGACGAATGTCATGAATGAAGCCCATATCCAGCATACGGTCGGCTTCATCCAGTACCAGAATCTCAATCTGATCCAGCTTCACGGCATTTTGATGTTCCAGGTCGAGCAGACGTCCCGGCGTCGCCACCAGCACATCCACGCCGCCGCGCAGTTTCATCATCTGCGGATTGATGCTTACGCCGCCAAACACCACCAGCGAGCGAATGTTGAGGTATTTACTGTAATCTCTAACGTTTTCGCCAATTTGCGCCGCCAGCTCGCGGGTTGGCGTGAGGATCAACGCGCGCACCGGGCGACGACCTTTAGCGTGCGGCTGATGGGTAATCAGATGCTGCAACAATGGCAGGGTAAAACCCGCCGTTTTACCGGTTCCGGTCTGGGCGCTGGCCATCAGATCGCGGCCTTCCAGCACGGCGGGAATCGCCTGTTGCTGAATAGGGGTAGGTTCACGGTAACCCTGCTCGGCAATGGCGCGCAGGATATCAGGGTTTAATCCCAGGGAATCAAAAGACATAACTACTCCGGACCGCCCCGACCGTTGCCGGTGTAGTTTTCAGGGAGATGCTCAAATTTGGAATGACAAAAACCACAATGTCATGAAGGGGCGGAGTGTAGCAGTTTTTGTGATGCGGCGCATAAATTATCCCGAATGGTGGCAAAGACAAATTAATCGACCACACTGGACAAGAGCCATCATGAGTCATAATCTTAATCAATCGATTGATTAAAAATTAGGGCGTGTGATGAATATTCCTACCACGACCACCAAAGGCGAGCAGGCGAAAAGTCAGCTCATTGCCGCCGCGCTGGCACAGTTTGGCGAGTATGGCCTCCATGCCACCACGCGCGATATCGCCGCGCTGGCGGGGCAAAATATTGCCGCCATTACTTACTATTTCGGCTCAAAAGAGGATTTATACCTCGCCTGCGCCCAGTGGATTGCCGATTTTCTTGGCGAAAAATTTCGCCCCCATGCTGAAAAAGCGGAACGTCTTTTTAGCCAGCCTGTCCCTGACCGGGACGCCATACGCGAGCTCATTCTGCTCGCCTGCAAGAACATGATTATGCTGCTGACGCAGGAAGATACCGTTAACCTGAGCAAATTTATTTCACGCGAGCAGCTCTCACCCACGTCGGCCTATCAATTGGTTCATGAACAGGTTATCGATCCGTTGCACACCCATCTGACAAGATTGGTTGCCGCTTATACCGGCTGCGACGCCAATGATACGCGCATGATTTTGCATACCCATGCCTTACTGGGCGAAGTGCTGGCGTTCCGTCTCGGCAAAGAAACTATTCTGTTACGTACCGGCTGGCCGCAGTTTGATGAAGAAAAAGCGGAGCTGATTTACCAGACGGTAACCTGCCACATCGATCTTATTCTGCACGGTTTAACGCAAAGGAGTCTGGACTGATGAAAAAACCTGTCGTTATCGGACTGGCAATCGCAGCGATCGTCGCTGTGATTGCCGGTGGAACCTGGTGGTATCAAAGTCGGCAGGACGATGGGCTGACGCTATACGGTAATGTCGATATCCGTACCGTCAATATCAGCTTTCGCGTCGGCGGCAGGCTGGCGTCGCTGAATGTTGATGAAGGCGATACTATCAAAGCCGGACAGGTGCTCGGCGAACTGGATCACGCGCCATACGAAAACGCGCTAATGCAGGCGAAAGCTGGCGTGTCGGTCGCGCAGGCGCAATATGATTTGATGCTGGCAGGCTATCGCGATGAAGAGATAGCCCAGGCCGCCGCCGCCGTCAGACAGGCGCAAGCCGCTTATGACTACGCGCAAAATTTTTATAACCGTCAGCAAGGATTGTGGAAAAGCCGCACCATTTCCGCTAACGATCTGGAAAACGCCCGCTCATCGCGCGATCAGGCACAGGCGACGCTGAAGTCCGCGCAGGATAAACTGAGCCAGTACCGTACCGGTAATCGTGAACAGGATATCGCCCAGGCGAAAGCCAGCCTGGAACAGGCAAAGGCCCAGCTGGCGCAGGCGCAGCTTGATTTGCAGGACACCACGCTTATCGCGCCTGCCAACGGAACCTTGCTCACCCGCGCGGTCGAGCCTGGCAGTATGCTGAACGCCGGCAGCACGGTATTAACGCTCTCGCTGACCCGCCCCGTCTGGGTGCGCGCCTATGTCGATGAACGCAACCTCAGTCAGACGCAACCGGGGCGCGACATTCTGTTGTATACCGACGGTCGTCCTGACAAACCTTACCACGGCAAGATTGGTTTCGTTTCGCCCACCGCGGAATTTACGCCGAAAACCGTCGAAACGCCGGATCTGCGTACCGATCTTGTCTATCGCCTGCGCATTATTGTCACCGATGCGGACGATGCGTTACGCCAGGGGATGCCAGTCACGGTGAAATTTAATGACGAGGCACGGCATGAGTGAGGCCGTTATTACGCTGCACGGTCTGACGAAGCGCTTTGCGGGAATGGATAAACCCGCCGTCGCGCCGCTCGACTGTACCATTCATTCCGGTTATGTCACCGGGCTGGTAGGGCCGGACGGCGCAGGAAAAACCACGCTGATGCGTATGCTGGCAGGCCTGCTCAAAGCCGATGGCGGCAGCGAGTCCGTATTGGGCTTCGACCCGATACAAAACGACAGCGAGCTGCACGCGGTTCTGGGCTATATGCCGCAGAAATTCGGTCTGTATGAAGATCTTACCGTCATGGAGAACCTTAATCTCTATGCCGATTTGCGCAGCGTTACCGGCGAGATACGGGAAAAGACCTTTGCCCGTTTGTTGGAGTTTACCGCCCTCGGCCCTTTCACTGGCCGTCTGGCGGGAAAATTGTCCGGCGGGATGAAGCAAAAACTGGGGCTGGCCTGTACGCTGGTCGGCGAACCGAAAGTGCTGCTGTTGGATGAACCGGGCGTTGGCGTTGACCCGATTTCACGGCGCGAGTTGTGGCAAATGGTCCACGAACTGGCGGGCGACGGGATGCTAATTTTATGGAGCACCTCCTATCTGGATGAAGCCGAACAGTGTCGCGATGTGCTGCTGATGAATGAAGGCGAGCTACTCTATCAGGGCGAACCTAAAGCGCTGACGCAAACGATGGCCGGGCGCAGCTTTCTGATGAGCAGTCCACAGGAAAACAACCGTAAGTTGCTACAGAGAGCGCTCAGACTGCCGCAGGTGAGCGACGGCATGATTCAGGGACGTTCGGTACGCCTGATCCTGAAAAAAGAGGCGACCGCAGCAGATATTCGTCAGGCCGAAGGAATGCCGGAAATCACCCTCAATGAGACCGCGCCGCGCTTCGAAGATGCGTTTATCGATCTGCTTGGCGGAGCGGGAACCTCGGAGTCTCCGCTGGGTTCAATCCTGCATACGGTTGAAGGCACTGCCGGCGAAACGGTGATTGAAGCGCAGGAACTGACGAAAAAATTTGGTGATTTCGCGGCCACGGACCATGTTAATTTCGTCGTACAACGCGGCGAGATTTTTGGCCTGCTCGGCCCGAACGGCGCGGGTAAATCAACCACCTTTAAAATGATGTGCGGCCTGCTGGTGCCGACATCCGGCAAGGCGCTGGTGCTGGATATGGACCTGAAAGTCAGCTCCGGCAAAGCCCGTCAGCATCTGGGCTATATGGCGCAAAAATTTTCGCTTTACGGCAACCTGACGGTTGAGCAGAACCTGCGTTTTTTCTCCGGCGTCTACGGTTTGCGGGGCCGCGCGCAAAATGAAAAAATTCAGCGTATGAGTGAAGCGTTTGGTCTGAAAAGCATCGCGTCGCATCCCACCGATGCGCTACCGCTGGGCTTTAAACAGCGACTGGCGCTGGCCTGCTCGCTGATGCACGAACCGGATATTTTATTCCTTGATGAACCCACGTCCGGGGTTGATCCCCTCACCCGCCGTGAATTTTGGCTGCATATTAATAGCATGGTGGAAAAAGGGGTCACGGTAATGGTGACGACCCACTTTATGGATGAGGCGGAATATTGCGATCGCATCGGACTGGTTTATCGCGGGAAGCTTATCGCCAGCGGTACGCCGGACGATCTCAAAGCGCAGGCCGCCGATGAGCAACAGGCCGATCCGACGATGGAGCAGGCCTTTATCACTCTCATCAATGACTGGGATAAGGAGCATACGCATGAGTAAGTCTCTCTCCTGGCGCCGCGTGCGTGCGTTGTGCGTCAAAGAGACGCGCCAGATCGTGCGCGATCCCAGTAGCTGGCTGATTGCGGTGGTGATCCCGCTGCTGTTGCTGTTTATTTTTGGTTACGGCATTAACCTCGACTCCAGCAAGCTGCGGGTGGGGATTCTGCTTGAACAACAAAGCCAGGAGGCGCTGGATTTCACTCATGCGATGACCGGTTCACCCTATATCGACGCGACCATTAGCGATAACCGCCATGAATTAATTGAAAAAATGCAGGCCGGACGCATTCGCGGACTGGTGGTGATTCCGGTGGATTTCGCGCAGCAAATGGCGCGCGCCGGTGACAGCGCGCCGATTCAGGTGATTACCGACGGCAGCGAGCCAAACACCGCCAACTTCGTTCAGGGTTATGTTGAAGGCATCTGGCAAATCTGGCAACAGCAGCGGGCGGAAGATCGCGGCGACACCTTTGAACCGCTCATCGACGTCCAGACGCGCTACTGGTTTAACCCGGCGGCGATCAGTCAGCATTTTATTATTCCTGGGGCGGTGACCATTATCATGACGGTAATTGGCGCAATCCTCACCTCGCTGGTCGTTGCCCGCGAATGGGAGCGCGGCACGATGGAGGCGCTGCTCTCAACCGAAGTGACGCGTGTTGAACTGCTGCTGTGTAAGCTTATTCCCTATTACTTTCTCGGTATGCTGGCGATGCTGCTCTGTATGCTGGTATCGGTGTTTATTCTCGGCGTGCCGTATCGCGGTTCGCTGGTGATTCTGTTTATCATCACCAGCCTGTTTTTACTGAGTACGCTGGGGATGGGGCTGTTGATTTCCACCATCACTCGCAACCAGTTTAACGCCGCGCAGGTGGCGCTGAACGCCGCCTTTTTGCCCTCAATTATGCTGTCCGGGTTTATCTTCCAGATAGACAGTATGCCTGCGGTGATCCGCGCGGTGACCTATATTATTCCGGCGCGCTATTTTGTTAGCACCCTGCAAAGTCTGTTTCTGGCTGGCAATATTCCGGTCGTGTTAGGCGTTAACGTACTGTTTTTAATCGCCTCGGCGGTGATGTTTATTGGCCTGACGTGGCTAAAAACCAAACGACGGCTGGATTAACTCTGGCGCTCGTATTTTGCCCGGTGGCGCTATGCTTACCGGGCCTACGGGCCATGTAGTCGTCGTAGGCCGGATAAGGCGTTCACGCCGCCATCCGGCATTATGCCTGATGCGCTTTGCTTATCAGGCCTACAAACTGGACTGAGAGGACGGGCATGTTTCATCGTTTATGGACGTTAATTCGCAAAGAACTGCAATCGCTTTTACGCGAACCGCAAACGCGCGCGATCCTGATTCTGCCGGTGCTGATTCAGGTCATCCTGTTTCCGTTCGCCGCGACGCTTGAAGTCACTAACGCGACTATCGCCATCTATAACGAAGATAACGGCAAACATTCGGTAGAACTTACCCAGCGCTTTGCCCGCGCGAAAGCGTTTACCCATGTGCTATTGCTGAACAGTCCGCAGGAGATCCAGCCGACTATCGATACGCAAAAAGCGCTGCTGCTGGTACGCTTCCCGGCGGATTTCTCGCGGAATCTGGATACCTTCCAGCCAGCGCCGATGCAACTCATTCTTGATGGACGTAACTCCAACAGCGCGCAAATCGCCGCCAATTATCTGCAACAGATCGTCAAGGAGTATCAGCAGACATTGATGGACGGCAAGCCAAAGCCCAACAATAGCGAACTGGTGGTACGCAACTGGTATAACCCAAATCTGGACTACAAGTGGTTTGTGGTGCCCTCGCTGATCGCCATGATCACCACTATCGGCGTGATGATCGTCACTTCGCTGTCCGTCGCCCGCGAGCGTGAACAAGGCACTCTGGATCAGCTGCTGGTCTCTCCGCTCACCACCTGGCAGATTTTCGTTGGTAAAGCGGTGCCGGCGCTGATTGTCGCGACCTTCCAAGCCACGATCGTGCTGGCTATCGGCATTTGGGCATACCAAATTCCCTTCGCCGGTTCGTTAGCGCTGTTTTATTTCACGATGGTGATTTACGGGCTGTCGCTGGTAGGCTTTGGCTTGCTGATATCATCGCTTTGCGCCACGCAACAGCAGGCGTTTATCGGCGTCTTTGTCTTTATGATGCCGGCGATTTTGCTCTCGGGTTATGTCTCGCCGGTGGAAAACATGCCGGTCTGGCTGCAAAACCTGACGTGGATAAACCCTATCCGCCACTTTACTGATATTACCAAGCAAATTTATCTTAAGGATGCGAGTCTGGGAATTGTCTGGGGAAGTTTGTGGCCGCTACTGGTGATAGCGGCCACCACGGGGTCAGCGGCGTATGCGATGTTTAGACGCAAAGTGATGTAGCTTTTTATCTTTCGCCAGTAGCGAGACCACGGCGGGCCCGGCCAGGATAGCCAGCCCCGCCAGCGCCAGCAAGACATTGTTTTGCAATACGCGGGATAGCAGCCAGAGGACAATCAGCGCGGTGCCGAAGTACCAGGTGGTAGTCAGCTCTTCCAGCACATCCGCCACATCGCGCCAGCGTTGCTCATGATGGCGCTGCAACGCCAGCATCAGCAGTACCGTCACGCCATAAAGCACGCATAATCCCAGGCCGACGCGCACTAATGTGCCGCTCATCCAGCCTATTACCAGCATCGCCACTACCAGTAAATGCAACATAATCTGCCAACAACCGAGGCCGGTTGCGACACGAACGCGTTGTTGCCACTTCATGGCTTTTCTCCTGAAGCATTTTTCTCTCATTATTCAGAGTACCGAACTTTACGGAAAATTCCGTAAGACCGCATCTTTTTGTGACGACGACTACACTATTTCAATCAGGATAGTGACGCGGACAGGAAGAAAATGACTCAACACACGCGAAATTTTTCATTCAAAGTGCTCACAATTAATACGCACAAAGGTTTTACCGCCTTTAATAAACGCTTCATCCTGCCGGAGCTGCGCGACGCCGTCAGAACGGTCGGCGCCGATATCGTCTGTCTGCAAGAAGTGATGGGCGCGCATGAAGTACATCCGCTGCATATCGAAAACTGGCCGGACACTACCCACTATGAATTTTTGGCCGACACCATGTGGAGCGATTTCGCCTATGGCCGCAATGCGGTCTATCCGGAAGGCCACCACGGTAACGCGGTTCTTTCTCGCTATCCCATTGAACATTATGAAAATCGCGACGTCTCGGTCGGCGGTAGCGAAAAACGCGGCGTGCTCTATTGCCGCATTACGCCGCCCATGCTCAACCGCCCTATCCACGTCATGTGCGTACATCTCGGCCTGCGGGAGAGCCACCGCCAGGCACAGTTAACCATGCTGGCGGGATGGGTGAATGCCTTGCCGGAATCAGAACCGGTGCTGGTGGCCGGAGACTTTAATGACTGGCGGCAAAAGGCCGGCCCGCCATTAAACGCGGCCGGGCTGGAGGAGATATTCACCCGTGCCCATGGCCGACCGGCGCGCACATTCCCGGTGAGTATGCCGCTGCTGCGACTCGATCGTATTTACGTCAAGAATGCGAACGCCAGTTCTCCTACGGCGCTACCGCTGCGGAACTGGCGACATTTATCAGACCATGCCCCCCTTAGCGCGGAGATCCATCTATGAAATGCGGCTGGCGTGAAGGTAATCAAATTCAGCTACTGGAAAACGGCGACCAGTTCTATCCTGCCGTGTTTGAGGCTATCGCTCAGGCACAGCAAAAAATCATTCTGGAAACCTTTATCTTGTTTGAAGATGAGGTGGGTAAAAAACTCCATGCCGCTCTGCTAAAAGCCGCACAGCGCGGCGTAAAAGCCGAAGTATTACTCGACGGCTACGGCTCTCCCGATCTCAGCGACGCGTTTGTCGGCGAATTAACCTCGGCGGGCGTGATTTTTCGCTATTACGACCCCCGCCCGCGTCTACTGGGGTTGCGAACTAATATCTTCCGCCGAATGCACCGCAAAATTGTGGTGATTGATGATCGTATTGCCTTTGTCGGCGGCATTAACTACTCCGCCGAACATATGTCGGATTACGGCCCGCAGGCGAAACAAGACTACGCGGTACGGGTCGAAGGGCCTGTAGTGGCCGATATCCTGCAATTCGAAGTCGAGAATCTGCCGGGGCAAAGCCCCGCGCGCCGCTGGTGGAAGCGCCATCACCAGGCTGAAGAAAACCGTCACCCCGGCGAAGCGCAGGCGCTGTTTGTCTGGCGGGATAATGAAGAGCACCGCGACGATATCGAACGTCATTATCTGAAAATGCTGACCCAGGCAAAGCGTGAAGTGATTATCGCTAACGCCTATTTTTTCCCCGGCTATCGCTTGCTCCACGCAATGCGTAAAGCCGCCCGCCGTGGCGTGAGCGTAAAACTGATTGTCCAGGGGGAACCAGACATGCCGATAGTCAAAGTCGGCGCGCGGTTGCTCTATAACTATCTGGTGAAGGGCGGCGTGCAGGTTTATGAATACCGACGCCGTCCGCTGCATGGCAAAGTGGCGCTGATGGACGATCACTGGGCCACGGTAGGGTCGAGTAATCTCGATCCGCTCAGCCTGTCGCTTAACCTTGAAGCTAACCTGATCATTCACGATCGTACCTTTAACCAGACCCTGCGCGATAATTTACAAGGCATCATCGTGAATGATTGTAAGCAGGTCGATGAGTCTATGCTGCCAAAACGCACCTGGTGGAACCTGACCAAAAGCGTGCTGGCGTTCCACTTTTTACGTCATTTCCCGGCGCTGGTCGGCTGGCTACCTGCGCATACCCCGCATCTGGCGCAGGTTCCCCCGCCTGCCCAGCCAGAAATGGAAACCCAGGATCGCGTTGATCCAGAAAATACAGGAGTGAAGCCCTAATGGCTAAATCGCATCCGCGCTGGCGGCTGGCTAAAAAAGTGCTGACCTGGCTGTTTTTTATTGCGGTCGTCGTTCTGCTGGTGGTTTATGCTAAAAAGGTCGACTGGGGCGATGTCTGGACCGTCATCCGCGACTATAACCGCACGGCGCTTTTAAGCGCTGTGGGACTGGTGATCGTTAGCTATCTTCTGTACGGCTGCTACGACCTGCTTGGACGGCTTTATTGCGGCCATAAGCTGGCGAAGCGGCAGGTGATGTTGGTATCGTTCGTCTGCTATGCCTTTAACCTGACGCTCAGCACCTGGGTCGGCGGGATCGGGATGCGTTACCGACTATACTCTCGCCTCGGGTTGCCCGGCAGTACTATCACGCGCATTTTCTCGCTCAGCATTACCACTAACTGGCTGGGCTATATTCTGCTTGGCGGCATCATTTTTACCTTCGGCGTTGTCCAGCTTCCCGACCACTGGTATATCGATGAAGGCACGCTACGTATTCTCGGTATCGTTTTGTTGTTGATTATCGCGGTCTATTTGTGGTTTTGCGCCTTTGCGAAGCGGCGGCATATGACGATTAAAGGACAGAAACTGGTGCTGCCATCATGGAAATTCGCGCTGGCGCAGATGGCGCTCTCCAGCGCGAACTGGATGGCGATGGGCGCTATCATCTGGCTGCTGATGGGCCAGGATGTGAACTATTTCTTTGTGCTGGGCGTACTGCTGGTGAGCAGTATCGCGGGCGTCATCGTGCATATTCCGGCAGGCATCGGCGTGCTGGAGGCCGTATTCATCGCGTTGCTGGCGGGCGAACATACGTCGCAAGGCACGATTATCGCCGCCCTGCTCGCGTACCGCGTGCTTTACTATTTTATTCCCCTGTTGCTGGCGCTGGTGTGCTACCTGATCCTGGAAAGCCGGGCGAAGAAGCTGCGGGCGAAAAACGAGCGGGCGATGGCGAAATAAATTTAAGCAGACGCGTTTTCGCTTTCCAGCACAACGCGTTTTATCCGGTAAAAATAAACATATGCTGAGAAAAAAGACGTATTCATCTGTAAGCGGGAAAAAAGCAGCAATGACCAGCTAAACAGCAGCAGGAGCACTTCGTTAAACTCGCCCATGGATACTGATGACAGGGTACAGAACGTTGCCAACGTAACGGAAATAATGGCCAGCAATAGCGCATACCGGTAAATAATGACCCCGCTCATTCTTCCTTTAAGCAGCAGCTGATTTGACGGGGTAAGAAAAGCGATATAGCCCACGGCCAGGAAGAAGACCAGCTCCAGATGCTTTTTATTGTGCAGCTCAAACTGCGCAATAACCATGTTTATACTGACGATCCATGTCATGGTCATCATGATCGCCGTAAGCCCAATAACGCCTCCGTGAGGAATACCTTGTTCATACCAGTTTTTTTTGTAGTGGCTGGCCGGATACACAGGTAACTTAATTTCTGGCGGGATCAACTGCCCTTTTTTCACCAGCTCCGCCAGTGTTTTTCCTGTTAGCCACGTCATCAGGTTCATGGGCTTATCATTTCCTTGTCTGTGAGGTGAGATATTTTTGTAATGCGACTCGCACTAATCGACGCCCCAGGCAGAACCGAATCATCATCGTAAACGTTTCGCCATTCATCACCCAGCGGCAAAGCACAACCATAATAATCGCGATAACCAGATCGCCCCTTAATTCACCATTTTGCTGGCACAACACGTCAAATAATCCAGTACCGCAGAATACAATGTTTAATAAAAGCAGTAAAACGCAGAGGCGCAAACCCAGGATAAAACCTTTGGCAATAAGCCATAGCTCAGCCATAACGCATAACACCATACCTATAGCACTGCCAAAATAAATGATTATATTTAGCGGCCAATATAGAATAAACTTATCGAAAGCAAAATGCGCACTGCACACCCCCCCCACAATAAGCATAAAACTAAACGCGCAAACAGGCGCAGGATTGGGTAATGAATGTTCCCATGACGAACCGGTAATAAAATGAGAAATCAGCGCTGGTGAACATTTCTTATTAAAATCCTCGCCGCCATTTTTAATGGCGCGAGTGACGTCCTTAGCTTCACAAAACGCTAACCAAAATTTTTCGCCACATATTTTAATCATTATACCCATTATTACCAACCTGAATAAAAAACCTGTAACGCCTATGGCCTGAAAGATAATAGTATTTCCAGAATCATCAAAATGATATAACGACACAGCGTAACCACAGCATTAATAATGCCAAGGTAAAGCGTCAGCGCGCCAAGTAAAGCGCAACGAGGCAGCGATGAAAACTCGCCGTGGTATAACATGCGGGCATAACCGTGAAGTGTCGATTTTTCTAGTGCTGTAATCAATGTCCACACCAATACCGTCAGCACACTGACTATCCAGACCAGAGTGCTACTGGCCACCAGGCTATTGACAACTATCGCAGCGATGATCCCGCTTACCGCCATAAAAATTAACGGCCTGAACAGACCAGAACTGATATTCAGATAGAAAATAAATAAGGCATTAAGACTAAACATGATTCCAACAATCATGAAAATGGTCGCGCCACCTGAGAAAAGGTAAGCTAATGACACGCCGGTAAGTGTAATGATGGCAATATATATCAACGTTACGACAACAGTGCCAAAGCGGGAAAGACAGGTAACGGCCCCATACCCCAGGCCAAGCAAAAGTGCTGATACCCACAAAACAACAACAGGTTGAACGTGGGTTATCAAAAAATGAGTATACAACGTTAACCATATAATGCCGGCGGTACACCATAGTCCCAACGCAGTATACCAATAGGTAAGGGATAACATTGTCGCGGGAATAAATGCTATTTGCC
Source organism: Salmonella sp. 741265055_HSA (assembly GCF_046569525.1). Taxonomy (NCBI): domain Bacteria; kingdom Pseudomonadati; phylum Pseudomonadota; class Gammaproteobacteria; order Enterobacterales; family Enterobacteriaceae; genus Salmonella; species Salmonella sp. 741265055_HSA. Next base: position 58,768 of record NZ_JBKFSQ010000015.1, read on the forward strand.
GTATACGTATTGCAGCCAGAGGTCCCACTTGTCATTTATCACTCTTCACATGATCACGGTGATAAGAATGGCAAGCGCAGGAAAATATTTCTATGATATTTATGCTGTTTCGCCCTAAATATAGTCCTAAAAAAATCCTGACGCAGGGCCAGGATTTTAAGAGATCGCTATAATTAGCGGCGATTGCCAAAAATACGCAGTAACATCAGGAACAGGTTGATAAAGTCCAGGTACAGCGTTAACGCGCCGAGAATCGAATATTTACGCAGATTAGCGCTATCGCGGGTATCTATTTGCTCGCCGATATTTTTCAGTTTCTGCGTGTCATAGGCCGTCAGGCCGACAAACACCACCACCCCGATATAGGTTACCGCCCACATCAGCGCTTCACTCTTCAGCCAGAAATTGACCAACGACGCCAGAACGATACCAATAAGCGCCATAAACAGCATATTGCCGAAACCGCTAAGATCGCGCTTAGTGGTGTACCCGTACAGGCTCATGGCGCCAAACATTCCCCCCGTCACCACAAAGGTGCTGGCGATAGAGGAGTAGGTGTAAACGATAAAAATACTGGATAACGTCAATCCGGTTAGCGCCGAATAGAGCATAAACAGCGTCGTCGCCATTCCGGCGCTAAGCTTATGCACCAGTCCCGACAGAACAAACACCAGCGCAAGCTGGGCAATAATTAAGCCAAAGAAGGTGATCTTACTGGAAAAGACAAACATCATGACGGCTGGCGTATTAGCCGCATACCACGCGATAAACGCGGTCAGTAACAGTCCGACCGTCATCCAGCCATACACTTGCGCCATATAGGTCTGCAGGCCGGACCGCGCCTGCACTATTGAATCAGATCGTGGAAATCTGTCCATGATGAACTCCTGTGTGGAAATGATACCCTAAAGCGTATCACATTCTGCTACCAACGTTTCGCCGACTGCTGGTCGCTGTCGCGCGCTTCGACCCAGCGATCGCCTTCCGGCGTAGCTTCACGCTTCCAGAACGGCGCACGGGTTTTCAGATAATCCATAATGAACTGACCGGCGTCGAACGCGCTACTGCGGTGCGCGCTGGTGACGCCGACAAACACAATCTCATCGCCCGGCCATAATTCGCCAACGCGATGAATCACCGTGACCCGCCCCAGCGGCCAGCGGGAACGCGCCTTCGCGACGATCTCCGCCAGAGCTTTCTCGGTCATGCCGGGATAATGCTCCAGCGTCAGCGCCTTAACGCTATCGCCCAGGTTATGATTGCGCACTTTTCCGGTAAAGGTGACGACCGCGCCGTCTTCGTCGCGCGCCGCCAGCCAGGAATATTCCTCCCCGACGCTAAACGGCGCAGGGCCGACTACAATTCGCGTTTCGCGCATGTTAGCCCCCCGTGACTGGCGGGAAAAACGCCACTTCATCACCCGCCGTCAGCGGATGGTCAAAACTTACCAGCGTCTGGTTGACCGCCGCCAACAGCTTGCCGTCTTCCAGCGCCAGCGCCCAGCGATCGCTCTTTGTCGCCAGATGCTGTCGCAGCGACTCAACGGTGGAAAAATCTGCTGGAAGATCCAGCGCGTCAGTTCCTGTAAGCTCGCGAACCTGGGCGAAGAAAAGCACCTTAATCATGCGCATCCACCTTAAAATCCCCCGATTTGCCGCCGCTTTTCGCCAGCAGGCGCACCGGACCAATTACCATATCTTTTTGTACCGCTTTACACATGTCGTAGATGGTTAACGCCGCGACGGACGCCGCGGTTAATGCTTCCATTTCGACGCCGGTTTTACCGGTCAGACGACACAGAGACTCAATACGCACGCGGTTATGCTCCGGCTCGGCCTGAAGCTGAATCTCCACTTTACTTAGCAGTAGCGGGTGGCACAGCGGGATCAGCTCCCAGGTGCGTTTGGCGGCCTGAATACCAGCAATTCGGGCGGTCGCGAAAACATCGCCCTTGTGGTGTTTGCCATCAACAATCATCGCCAGCGTTTCACTACGCATGGTAACGAATGCTTCCGCCCGTGCTTCACGAACGGTTTCCGCTTTCGCGGAAACGTCCACCATGTGCGCTTCGCCTGCGGCGTTTATATGGGTTAATTGCGACATCGTTATTTCTTTAAATGAGGGTGAAAATTACATGGGCGTGTACGGGCATCCAGCTGCGGCGCAATGATATTCTCCCATGCGGTTCTGCACGCTTTTGTGGATCCCGGCATGGCGAAAATCAAGGTGTTATTCGCCACGCCAGCTACCGCGCGCGACTGCAGAGTTGCGGTGCCGATCTCTTCAAACGAGAGCATGCGAAACACTTCGCCAAATCCTTCCACTTCACGATCGAACAGCGGCAACAGCGCTTCCGGCGCCTGATCGCCTTCGGTCAAACCGGTCCCACCAGTTATCAATACGACCTGCACCTCATCACTGGCGATCCAGGCGGAAACCTGGGCGCGAATCGCGTAACGGTTCTCTTTAACGATGGCTTTCGCCACCACTTCATGCCCGGCCTCCTGCGCCGAATCACGCAGATAATGACCGGAGGTGTCGTCTTCTTCGCCGCGTCGGCTGGAAACAGTAAGAATAGCGATGCGGGTCGGGATAAATTCAGCGCTGACCTGACTCATCTGAAATCTCCTTATTAAGGATTAACCGCCAATGTAAGATAAATTTTGCGTAATACCAGTATTGCTCTGGTGAAGGAAATGGGTCTGCTTTTTCTCCCGCAACGCGTCGGAAATACGTTCCTCAAGCGCGCATTGCTGCGCGTCATCCTGTAACAGGTCGCGTAAACTCACGCCGCCGTCGCCAAACAGACATAAATGCAGCTTACCGACGGACGAAACACGCAGGCGGTTACAGGTGGCGCAGAAATCTTTTTCATACGGCATAATGAGGCCGATCTCACCGGCGTAATCGGGATGACAAAAAACCTGCGCCGGGCCATCGCTACGCTGGCGGAGCTGGTGGATCCAGCCGCGCTTAATCAGCTCGTCGCGTAATACCTGACCCGAAATATGATGTTTGCGGAAGAGATCGCTCCCCTCGCCCGTCTCCATAAGTTCAATGAAGCGTAACTGAATGGGGCGAGGCTGAATCCAGGCAAGGAAGGTATCCAACTGATGGTGATTTACGTCGCGCATCAGCACGGTGTTGACTTTCACCTTTTCGAAACCGGCGTCAAAGGCGGCATCGATGCCCGCCATCACCTGGCGGAATTTGTCCTGACCGGTAATCGCATGGAACTGACGCGCATCCAGACTATCCACGCTAACATTGACGCCCGTCAGCCCCGCTTCGCGCCAGTTCGCGGCATCGCGCGCCAGTCGATAACCGTTCGTGGTCACCGCGATCTGGCGAATAGCATCATTTTCACCCACGGCGGCAATGATGTCGGTAAAATCGCGGCGTAATGAAGGCTCGCCGCCGGTAAGACGCACCTTCTCCGTGCCAAGACTGGCAAAAGCGCGCGTAACGCGACGAATTTCATCGACGGTAAGGAAACCGTTGTTAGTGACGCCGCCAGGTTTGTAGCCATCCGGCAGACAGTAGGTGCAACGAAAGTTGCACACATCGGTAATCGACAAACGTAAGTAGTAAAACTTACGCGCGAAAGCATCGGTAAGTTGTGAAGCCATGTACACCTTTCCAAATACGGGAGGCGAAGTCATTTCTTCCTGCGCCCTGGTGGCAAACGTTAAACGTTGTCACGGCCAAAGCACCATATCAAAAATGACCCAGGTGCAGAGGCTAGAGTGTTTACTGTGGTTACGCCGATACTAGCGTGTAAATGACAATTTCGCCATCACGCTTTCGCTATATAAACATATACATAGCGATATGATCGTGCTATTTAGCGACAGAATACGTGAAAATCACACTTTTACATTGATATATATCATTTAGCCGTGGTAACGCCCTCGCTATAAAGGGGTAGTCGGGAATAATTAATTGTCTTTTAGCCGGTCGGCTAATTGCTGAAAACCCGCGACTTGCGCTACTGTAGCGCTGCTTATTTGACTTCAGGAATTTTTATGCGCAATCGTACGCTGGCTGACCTTGATCGTGTCGTTGCCCTCGGCGGAGGGCATGGATTAGGACGCGTCCTCTCCTCGCTTTCTTCATTAGGTTCGCGCCTGACCGGCATTGTGACTACCACAGATAACGGGGGGTCAACTGGCCGTATTCGCCGCTCGGAAGGCGGGATCGCCTGGGGCGATATGCGCAACTGTCTGAATCAGTTAATTACCGAACCCAGCGTCGCATCCGCTATGTTTGAGTACCGTTTTGGCGGTAATGGCGAACTTTCTGGTCATAACCTCGGAAATTTGATGTTAAAGGCGTTAGATCACCTGAGCGTGCGGCCTCTGGAAGCGATTAATTTAATTCGTAATCTGCTTAAAGTGGACGCGCAACTGATCCCGATGTCGGAGCTACCGGTAGATCTGATGGCGATTGACGATCAGGGGCATGAGATTTATGGCGAGGTGAATATCGATCAGTTAGCGACGCCGCCGCAGGAGATCATGTTAACGCCAAACGTTCCGGCGACGCGGGAAGCGGTACAGGCCATTAATGACGCGGATCTGATTCTGATTGGCCCTGGCAGTTTTTATACCAGCCTGATGCCTTGCCTGCTGCTGGATGAACTGGCGCAGGCGCTGCGGCGCACCCCAGCGCCAATGGTGTATATCGGCAATCTGGGTCGCGAACTGAGTCTGCCCGCCGCCAGTTTAACGCTGGTCGATAAGCTGGCGATGATGGAGCAATATATTGGCAAAAAAGTCATTGACGCAGTAGTGGTTGGGCCGCGAGTTGACGTCAGTGCGGTGAACGATCGGCTGGTGATTCAGGAAGTGCTGGAGGCCAGCGATATCCCCTATCGCCACGATCGTCAGTTATTACACAATGCGCTGGAAAAAGCGCTACAGGCGTTGGGTTAATGATTTAGACGCCATTGCCGGATGGCGGCGTAAACGCCTTATCCGGCCTGGGTAGACCTGGTAAGCGCAGCGCCACCGGTAAGAAATTACGACGCCGCGATAAACAGCTCGCGTAACTGGTGCAACTGGTCGCGGATTTGCGCGGCTTCTTCAAACTCCAGATTTTGCGCGTGCTGCATCATTTGCCCTTCCAGTTCATGAATTTTCTGCTGCAACGCTTTCGGCGTCATCTCCAGTTCGACAATCCCGGCTTTTGCCGTAGAACGGCCCTTGCCTTTCCCCTTCGCTTTGGTTTTCGCAATGTTCTGCCCCAGCGCCAGGATGTCGACCACTTTTTTATTCAGCCCCTGCGGAGTGATACCGTGCTCTTCGTTGTACTTCTGCTGCTTCTCGCGACGTCGCTCGGTTTCGCCAATCGCCTTCGCCATCGACGGCGTGATTTTATCGCCATACAGAATCGCTTTACCATTAACGTTACGCGCCGCACGGCCTATGGTCTGAATCAGGGAGCGCTCGGAGCGCAGGAAGCCCTCTTTATCGGCGTCCAGAATCGCCACCAGCGAGACTTCCGGCATATCCAGCCCTTCGCGCAGCAGGTTAATCCCCACCAGAACGTCAAACTCGCCCAGACGCAAATCGCGGATGATTTCCATGCGCTCCACGGTATCAATATCTGAGTGCAGGTAACGCACGCGCTCGCCGTGTTCTTCCAGATATTCGGTCAAATCTTCCGCCATCCGTTTGGTGAGCGTAGTGACAAGGACACGCTCATTAATGGCCGCACGCTGACGAATTTCGGACAGCAGATCGTCCACCTGGGTCGCCACCGGGCGCACTTCAATAATCGGGTCCAGCAGCCCGGTCGGTCGCACGACCTGATCCACCACCTCATCACCAGATTTTTCCAGCTCATAGTTGCCGGGCGTGGCGGAAACATAGATAGTTTGCGGCGCTAAGGCTTCAAACTCCTCAAACTTCAGCGGACGGTTATCCAGCGCCGAAGGCAGACGGAAGCCATACTCGACCAGCGTCTCTTTGCGCGCCCGGTCGCCGCGGTACATGCCGCCTATCTGCGGGATGGTGACATGAGACTCATCCACCACCAGCAGTCCGTCGGCGGGAAGATAATCGAACAAGGTTGGCGGCGGTTCGCCCGGCCCGCGGCCCGACAGAAAGCGGGAATAGTTTTCAATGCCTGAGCAGTAACCCAGCTCGTTCATCATCTCTAAATCGAACTGCGTGCGCTGGCTTAATCGCTGCTCTTCAAGCAGCTTATTATTTGCCAGTAAGACCTTACGCCTGTCCGCCAGCTCATCTTTTATCTCTTCCATCGCCTGCAGAATACGCTCGCGCGGCGTCACGTAGTGCGTTTTGGGATAGATAGTATAACGTGGCACCGTTGACGCTACCTGCCCGGTTAACGGGTCGAACAACGACAGGCGTTCCACTTCTTCATCAAACAGCTCAACGCGTAGCGCGATGTCGTCAGATTCAGCCGGGAAGATGTCGATCACTTCGCCGCGCACGCGAAAGGTACCACGCTGAAAAGCTTGATCGTTACGGGTGTATTGCAATTCCGCCAGCCGACGCAAAATCGCGCGCTGGTCAATCAGCATTCCCACCGTCAGATGCAGCATCATTTTCAGGTAGAGATCCGGATCGCCCAGACCGTAAATCGCGGACACGGAAGCCACCACCACGACATCGCGTCGCTCAAGCAACGCTTTCGTTGCCGACAACCGCATTTGCTCAATATGTTCGTTTACCGAAGCGTCTTTTTCGATAAACGTATCCGAACTTGGCACATACGCTTCCGGCTGATAGTAGTCATAGTAGGAGACGAAATACTCCACCGCGTTTTCCGGGAAAAACTCTTTCATTTCGCCGTAGAGCTGCGCCGCCAGGGTTTTATTGGGCGCAAGCACCATCGTTGGCCGCTGCAAGTCCGCAATGACGTTGGCAATGGTGAATGTCTTCCCGGAGCCGGTCACGCCCAATAACGTCTGATGCGCCAGCCCGTCCTCCAGCCCTTCTTCCAGACGACGTATAGCGTCCGGCTGATCGCCAGAAGGTTTAAAAGCGGAATTCAGTTTGAACGGTTTACTCATGAGCGGCTACCTGAAGGAGTGAGCGGGCAGGGGTGTAATTTTACTCTCGACGGTGAATATTGCCAATAAAAAATACTGGATGAAAAAACAGTAACAATTCAGTGTATAATGGCTATCGGCAGATACCCCACGCTATTTAGAGGTAAAACATAGACAGTCGCGGGGTAAAATTCCAGCAGTGTGCGGGTTATCCCCAGACCAGAGTCTTTTTTAACATTTGTCAAGTGGGATGATGAAAGTTTTATGTCAACGTATCCCCCTTCCTTTACAACCATTGATTTTATATAACTTGCTGTCTAAAAAGGGATATTTTCTCAAGCCGTCTTTCGCGCCAATTTAGTCGCAGGCCGCGTCGCCTCTCGCTTACGTTGTGTTTTCTAACTCTAATACACAAGGTTATCCACAGGAATAGTGGATAACTGCTTCCAGCCCGTATCCCCTGCCGCCTGGCAAAATCAGCCCCTGACGTTTTCGCCGGGCGATAAAAAAAAATTATCGCTATTTTTGGCAGATTATTGGCTAACGAGAAGGGAAAAATTGAGGCGTAGACGCTCACATTTTGCACATTTTTAGCCTGGCGACGTCAGGAGGGTCTGGCGAAAGAACAGCAGGATCGTCTGATCCTGCAAGAAGGCGGTTTTTAAGCGCGGTCAGGCGCGTTCCAGGAGGCTAAGGTCCAGATACTGTCCTGTCGCCGCCTGCGATGGAGAAACGCCCAGCCACGGGATTTCCCCTAATAGCGGGGCAGGTATGACGCGGCGAAGCGTCGCGAGATATTCACCATGACGCGCGCCCGGCGGCTGTACGTCGTTGGCTATCCATCCGACAAGCGGTAATCCGGCCTGTTCTACCGCCAGCGCCGTCAGCATGGCGTGATTAATACAGCCCAGCTTGACGCCAACAACCAGAATCACTGGCAGCTGCTCCGTCTGTACCCAGTCGGCAAACGTCAGCGTGGCAGAGAGCGGTGTAAACCAGCCGCCCGCCCCTTCTGTCAACACCCAATCTGCCTGCGCCTCCAGCGTTCGCAATCCGCGTGATAACACCGCCGCGTCTATCGACCGGCCTTCGTCGGCGCTAACGATGTGGGGAGAGGTAGGCTCGGCAAAAGTATAAGGATTGATAGCGGAATAAGGTTGCGGCAGGCTGCTGTTACGCTGCAAGGCCAGGGCATCGCTATTGCGTAGCCCATCGGTTGTCATTTCGCTGCCGGAAGCGACGGGCTTATAGCCTACGGTTTGATAACCTAACTGCGTTGCGGCCTGCAATAAGGCGCAACTGGCGACCGTTTTACCGACTTCAGTATCAGTACCGGTGACAAAATAGCGTTTAGTCACGTTCAATCACTCCCATAAAAAGATGGTACTTCAGCGGATATTTCCCCTGCCGCTGCGGCCATGCCAACTGAATCTGTCTAAGCCGGGCGCGGGTTAATACATCCGACTCCCGCCCTTCATGAAGATGGGTGGCGCCAATGCCTTTAAGCGAGCGCATCGCGCTCAGGGCATCCTCAAACCACAATGTCATCGCCTGAGTATGACGAGACGCCCGCCAGCCGCGCAGCGCGTGGTCAATGGCCTCTTCCGGCAAAAAGCTATTCGCGTGAGCTCGATTATCGACGGCCTGCCATGCCTGACGCAGCTCCGGCAACGACCCCTGGCATAAGGTGGTAAACGCCACCACGCCGCCGGGCCGTACAACCCGGTACAACTCGCTCAACGCATCGCGTAAATCGCCGCACCACTGGACCACCAGGTTGCTCCAGGCCAGGTCAAAAACTTCGGCGTCATGGGGAATCGCTTCGATATCCGCCAGCAAATAGTGATGCGCCGCCTGACGATCGCGCGCCTGTTGCAGCATCGGCAGCGAAAGATCCAGGGCGGTCACTTCGCTCCCCTGCTCTCGCCAGTAACGACTCATACGTCCGGGGCCGCAGCCTGCGTCCAACACACTGGCAAACTGGCGGCCTGTCAACAGCGTCAGCAGCGCATCCGCGCTGTGTTGCTGCAAAGAGGCGTGCTGTTCATATTGCGATGCGGCCCGGCCAAACGCCGCCGCAATAGCCTGCTTATTCACCTGCGCCATGCAGCACCTCCAGCAGACGGTCGATATCGCACGCTTCATGCGCCTGCGTTAACGTTAAGCGCAGGCGCGCCGTACCGACAGGCACCGTCGGCGGACGAATCGCCGTCGCCCAGCATCCTTGTTGACGCAGCGCCTCCGCCAGGCGCAATGCACGGCTGTTATCGCCCACGATTAACGGCTGGATGGCGCTATGGGCATTCAGTAGCGTAAATCGGGACGCGTTAACGCCGGCCCGAAAGCGCTGAACCAGAGCGGCCAGTTTTTCGCGCCGTTCACGACCTTCATCGCTACGGATTACCGCCAGCGAGGCGCTTAACGCCTGCGCCTGGGCGGGCGGCATACTGGTGCTGTAAACCAGATGGCGGGCAAATTGCAGCAGATAATCCGCGACGCTTTCCGAGCAGAGCACCGCTGCGCCGCTGACGCCAAACCCCTTACCGAAAGTCACCACCAGCAACTCAGGCTTCACCCCCCGTTGCCAGCAGGTGCCCCGCCCCTCATCGCCAGTCACGCCGATGCCGTGCGCATCATCAACCAACAGCCAGGCATGATGCCTGCGGGCAATGTGCTGGATTTCCGCCAGCGGCGCGCTGTCGCCGTCCATGCTGTATACACCTTCTGTCACCACCAGTTGCTGACCCACACAGGGCGATTGCAGTAAACGGGACAGATGCTGCGTATCGTTATGGATAAAGCGGCGAAGCTGCGCCGGACTCAGATTGGCGGCCTCCAGCAGCGAAGCATGACTCAACCTGTCGGCCACAATCCGGTCATTTTTTTTCATTAAGGCGGTAATGACCGCCTGATTCGCCGCAAAGCCAGAGATAAACAGCAGCGCGCGTGGATATCCTAACCATTGCGCCAGTTCCTCCTCTAACGCCTGGTGCGCCACGGAATAACCGCTGATATGACCCGACCCGCCACTGCCGACGCCAAAACGCATCGCTGCCTGTTGCCAGGCGCGAATAATCTGCGGGTGTTGACTTAAGCCGAGGTAATCATTGCTGGAGAAGTTAAGATACTGTCGCCCGTTTGCTACCAGCCAGCGTCCGGCGCCCTGCGACACCACATAGCGGTGGCGCAACGTATCCGTCGCCCGACGCGCCGTCAGCGCATCGTCGACGCGTTGTTGCCAACTCATAAGGCTGCCGCGTTGTAATAATCATCGGTGTCAGGCGTTATCAGCGTCTGCTCCAGACGTTGCTGCTGCTCGTTATCGCCCGCCAGCACCCTGGTCTGCTGCGGATTCAGCCCCAGCTTACGGAATAACTGCAGATCCTTGTCCTCTGCCGGATTTGGCGTAGTTAACAATTTGCAGCCATAGAAAATCGAGTTCGCCCCGGCCATAAAGCACATCGCCTGGGTCTGCTCGTTCATCTGTTCACGTCCTGCGGAAAGACGCACGTATGAGGTCGGCATCATGATGCGCGCCACGGCGATAGTACGAATAAAATCAAACGCATCCACGTCATCGTTATCCGCAAGCGGTGTGCCTTTCACCTTCACCAGCATGTTGATTGGCACGCTTTCCGGCGGCGTCGGCAGGTTCGCCAACTGCAACAACAGTCCGGCACGATCGGTAACCGTTTCGCCCAGACCCACAATGCCGCCGGAGCACACTTTAATCCCTGCTTCACGGACTTTTTCCAGCGTGTCGAGGCGCTCCTGATAGGTACGGGTAGTGATGATATTGCCGTAAAACTCCGGCGAGGTATCGAGGTTGTGGTTGTAGTAATCCAGCCCGGCGTTAGCCAGACGCTGCGCCTGGCTCTCGTTCAACATGCCGAGCGTCATACAGGTTTCCAGCCCCATCGCTTTGACGCCCTGTACAATCTGCTCCAGATAAGGCATATCGCGTTCATGCGGATTCTTCCAGGCCGCCCCCATACAGAAGCGGGTCGAACCGGCGTTTTTCGCTTTGCGGGCGGAGTCCAGTACCTGCTCCACTTCCATTAAACGCTCGGCTTCCAGCCCGGTTTTATAGCGCGAGCTCTGCGGGCAGTATTTACAATCCTCCGGGCAGGCGCCGGTTTTGATCGACAGCAGCGTACTAACCTGTACCTGCTGCGGATCGAAATGCTGGCGATGAATTTGCTGCGCTTCAAACAGCAATTCCAGCAGTGGTTTTTCAAATAATTCGGTTACTTGCGACAGTGTCCAGCGTGGGTGGCGAGCCATCGGGCTTCTCCAAAATATGTTGTTTGTTTTTGATATGGTGTAGACTCGTAAACCTAAATCTTTTTAATTTGGTTTACAAGTCGATTATGACAACGGACGATCTGGCCTTCGATAAACGCCATATTTGGCATCCTTACACTTCCATGACCTCGCCGCTGCCGGTATATCCCGTTGAGCGTGCTGAAGGCTGCGAGCTGGTTCTCGCCTCGGGCGAACGCCTGATTGAGGGGATGTCCTCCTGGTGGGCGGCCATTCATGGTTATCACCACCCACAATTGAACGCGGCGATGAGAGCGCAAATTGACGCCATGTCGCATGTCATGTTCGGCGGCATAACCCATCAACCTGCGGTGAATCTGTGCCGTAAGCTGGTCGCGATAACGCCTGAGCCGCTGGAGTGTGTCTTTCTGGCCGACTCCGGTTCGGTGTCGGTGGAAGTGGCCATGAAGATGGCGCTGCAATACTGGCAGGCGCGCGGCGAATCGCGTCAGCGTTTTCTGACGTTTCGCCACGGTTATCATGGCGACACGTTCGGCGCGATGTCGGTGTGCGATCCGGATAACTCCATGCACAGCTTATGGAAAGGCTATCTGCCGGAAAATCTGTTCGCGCCGGCGCCGCAAAGCCGGATGGATGGCGAATGGGATGAAAGCGACATCGCGCCATTTGCCCGCCTGATGGCCGCGCATCGCCATGAAATAGCCGCCGTGATTCTGGAACCTATCGTTCAGGGCGCGGGCGGGATGCGCATCTATCATCCACAATGGCTCAGGCGTATTCGTAACATGTGCGATCGCGAAGGCATTCTGCTGATTGCCGATGAAATAGCCACCGGGTTTGGCCGTACCGGTAAACTGTTCGCCTGCGAGCACGCCGGGATCGCGCCGGATATTCTGTGTCTTGGCAAAGCCTTAACCGGCGGCACCATGACCCTCTCGGCAACGCTCACGACACGCCAGGTTGCAGAGACTATTAGCAACGGCGAGGCGGGGTGTTTTATGCATGGCCCGACGTTTATGGGGAATCCGCTGGCCTGCGCCGTCGCCTGCGCCAGCCTGACGCTGCTGGAAAGCGGCGAATGGCGTCAGCAGGTGGCGTCTATCGAGTCTCAGTTACGCGCTGAGTTAGCCCCCGCGCAAAGTTCGCCCTGGGTGGCGGATGTGCGGGTGTTGGGCGCGATTGGGGTGGTTGAAACCACGCACCCGGTCAATATGGCGGCGCTTCAACGCTTCTTCGTCGGGCAAGGCGTCTGGATCAGGCCGTTCGGCAAGCTAATCTACCTGATGCCGCCCTACATTATTCGTCCGGATCAACTGCGCCGTTTGACCCAGGCGGTCAATGACGCGGTACACAATGAAACATTTTTTAGCCATTAATCAGCGGTAAGCGATGCTGCTTCTGGCTACACTTCTGGTGAGTCAAAAGGAGAGCGCATGAAACTTATCAGCAACGATTTGCGCGATGGAGATAAACTTCCTCATCGCCACGTTTTTAACGGTATGGGCTATGATGGCGATAATATTTCGCCGCATCTGGCCTGGGACGACGTGCCGATGGGCACCAAAAGTTTTGTCGTGACCTGTTACGATCCCGACGCGCCGACCGGCTCCGGCTGGTGGCACTGGGTGGTGGTGAACCTCCCGGCGGATACGCGCGTACTGACCCAGGGGTTCGGCTCAGGCCTGGTGGCCGTACCAGACGGCGTCATTCAGACGCGTACCGATTTCGGTAAAGCGGGCTACGGCGGCGCGGCGCCGCCTAAAGGGGAAACGCACCGCTATATCTTTACGGTTCACGCGCTGGACGTCGAGCGTCTTGACGTTGATGAAGACGCCAGCGGCGCGATGGTCGGCTTTAACGTGCATTTCCATTCGCTCGCCAGCGCCTCGATCACGGCGATGTTCAGTTAAACGCTGTGCCGGATGGCGGCGTAAACGTCTTACCCTGCCAACGGGTTGGGTAAGCCGAATAAGCGCCTCGCCATCCGGCAGCATTCACATAAAGTCCGGCACCAGACGCTGTAACGCGCCTTGCGCCAGCAGCGCCGTCGCACACTCAATATCGGGTGCGAAAAAACGATCCTGCGTATAGTGCGCCACCCGCTGGCGCAGTGTCTGTCGCGCCTGTTCCAGTAACGGGCTGGAGGTTAACCCTTCCCGTAAATCTATCCCCTGACAGGCAGCCAGCCACTCCACGGCAATGACGCCGCGGGTATTCGCTGCCATTTCCCAGAGTCGCCGCCCTGCCGCCGGGGCCATTGAGACATGATCTTCCTGATTCGCCGAGGTCGGCAGGCTATCCACGCTGTGCGGGTGCGCCAGCGCTTTATTCTCGCTGGCGAGCGCCGCGGCGGTGACCTGGGCAATCATAAAACCGGAATTAACGCCGCCATTTTTCACCAGGAACGGCGGTAACTGCGACATATGTTTATCCATCATCAGCGCTATGCGCCGCTCCGATAGCGCGCCAATTTCCGCTATCGCCAGCGCCAGATTATCCGCCGCCATGGCAACCGGTTCAGCATGGAAGTTACCGCCGGAGATCACCTCCCCCGCCTCGGCAAAGACCAGCGGATTATCGGAAACCGCGTTGGCCTCAGCCAGCAGTACCTCTTTCGTCTGACGTAACTGGGTCAGACAAGCGCCCATGACCTGCGGCTGGCAGCGAAGGGAATACGGGTCCTGAACTTTATGACAGTGGTGATGTGATTCAGCAATGGCGCTGGTATCGGTCAGCAGATGCCGGAACAACCGCGCGACGTCAATTTGCCCCTGTTGTCCGCGCGCGGCATGAATGCGCGCATCAAAAGGACGGCGCGATCCCAGTACGGCTTCGGTGGTCAGCGCGCCGCAGACGACGGCGGAGGCAAATAGCTCCTGTGCCTCAAACAAACCGCGCAGCGCGAAGGCCGTTGACGCCTGGGTGCCGTTAAGCAGCGCCAGCCCCTCTTTGGCCGCCAGCGCGACAGGCTCCAGTCCGGCCTTTTTTAGCGCTGTCTGCGCCGGAAGCCATTCACCCTGCCAGCGCGCTTTTCCTTCGCCAAGCAGCGTCAGAGACAGATGCGCCAGCGGCGCTAAGTCGCCCGACGCGCCAACCGAGCCTTTTGCCGGAATCAGCGGATACACGCCGGCATTCACCAGAGCGATGAGCGCCTCTATCACGCTCAACCGAATCCCGGAAAACCCGCGCGCCAGGCTATTGATTTTCAATACCATAATCAGACGCACCATCGCGTCATCAAGTGGGTCGCCTACGCCCGCGGCGTGAGACAGCACCAACGATCGCTGTAGATTTTGCAAGTCTTCATCAGCGATGCGCGTCTGCGCCAGCAGGCCGAAACCGGTGTTGATGCCGTAGGCGGTACGCCCTTCGGCAACGATATCATTGACGCACGCGACGCTGACGTTAATGCCGTCAATGGCGCTGGCGTCCAGCCGAAGCTGTACCGGATGACGCCAGACATCGTACAGTTGAGAGAGGCTTAACTGCCCCGGAGTGAGTGTCATGGTGTTCATATCAGCCTTTCCCCTGCGTCACCGCAACCATCGGTAAATTCAGACCTTGCTCAACAGCGCATTCCACCGCGAGATCATATCCGGCATCGGCATGGCGCATGACGCCCGTCGCCGGATCGTTGTGTAACACGCGGCGAATACGCGCGGCGGCCTCGTCAGTGCCATCACAGACAATCACCATACCGGCGTGTTGCGAAAAACCCATCCCCACCCCGCCGCCATGATGGAGCGATACCCATGTCGCCCCGCTGGCGGTATTCAGCAACGCATTTAACAGCGGCCAGTCGGAAACCGCGTCGGAACCGTCGCGCATCGCTTCGGTTTCACGGTTAGGGCTGGCGACAGAACCGGAATCCAGGTGATCGCGGCCAATCACAATGGGCGCGGATACCTCGCCGCAACGCACCATTTCGTTGAACGCCAGCCCCAGTTTTTGCCGCCACTCCAGACCTACCCAGCAGATACGCGCCGGTAGCCCCTGAAAATGAATGCGCTCGCGCGCCATATTCAGCCAGTGATGCAGATGTTTATCCTCCGCCACTATCTCTTTGACTTTGGCATCGGTTTTATAGATATCCTGCGGATCGCCGGACAGCGCCACCCAGCGAAACGGCCCGATGCCACGACAGAACAGCGGACGAATATAGGCTGGCACAAATCCCGGAAAATCAAAGGCGTTTTCCACCCCCATCTCTTTCGCCATCTGGCGAATATTGTTGCCATAGTCAAAGGTCGGCACGCCCATTTTACTGAACGCCAGCATCGCCCGAACATGTGCCGCCATGGAACGTTTCGCTGCCTGCATCGTCCCGTGGGGATCGGATTGCGCGTTTTTCTGATACTCCTCCCAGCGCCAGCCGGAGGGTAAATAGCCATGTAGCGGATCGTGGGCGCTGGTCTGATCGGTCACCAGGTCCGGGCGCACGCCGCGATTAACCAGTTCCGGCAGGATATCCGCCGCGTTCGCGCACAGGGCGACGGACACGGCTTTCCCCTCGCGGGTGTAGCGCGTAATGCGGGCCAGCGCGTCATCCAGCGTGGCGGCCTGCTCATCCACGTAGCGAGTACGCAGACGAAAATCGATACGGCTTTGCTGGCATTCAATCGTCAGCGAACACGCTCCGGCCAGCGTCGCGGCTAGCGGTTGCGCGCCGCCCATGCCGCCCAGTCCGGCGGTCAACACCCAGCGTCCCGCCAGCGTGCCGTTATAGTGCTGACGCCCCGCCTCGACAAAGGTTTCGTATGTTCCCTGCACGATTCCCTGACTGCCGATATAGATCCAACTTCCGGCCGTCATCTGACCGTACATCGCCAGCCCTTTCGCATCCAGTTCGTTAAAGTGTTCCCATGTCGCCCAGTGGGGAACCAGGTTGGAGTTGGCGATTAATACCCGCGGCGCGTTGTCGTGCGTTTTAAATACGCCGACCGGTTTGCCAGACTGAATAAGCAACGTTTCGTCCGCCTCCAGCCGGGTGAGCGCATCAACAATAGCGTCATAGCATTCCCAGTTGCGCGCGGCGCGACCAATCCCGCCGTAGACCACCAGCTCATGCGGATTTTCCGCCACGTCAGGATCGAGATTATTCATTAACATCCGCAGCGGGGCTTCTGTCAGCCAGCTTTTCGCCGTTAATACCGTGCCTCGGGGCGCGCGGATAGTCTGCTGACGATACTTGCTTTCAGGCATAGCAATGACTCCTCATTATTATCGGTCTGCCATCGCCAAATAACGCTAAAACGCCACTATCAGGCACCGCCGCAGACCCACAGATAAGAATCAGACATATACTTGTCTATACAAGTAAGCACAAGAATAGAATTAACAAAAATGATACAATTTTGTTATATTGTGTCAGCAATCACGTTTTCCGGCAGCGGCCCACTCAGGAGATAAATCGTCCCTGTAGCCGATAGCGCGATCCGGGGAAAAGTAAGCGGGCGTGAGAAACAATCTGCGATGCGGACCAGGTTGTACGACGAATGAGCAGACAAGGCTCATGCTCTTTGATAATTAACCACGCGCACTCTTGCGCCGTGGCGCGCACCGCCTCCACAATATGTTCCCCTTCCGTTAGCGGCGCGATCCGCGACAAATAAGCGTGCGGCGTGGTCTGACGGTAATCCTGCGTCAGGTAATCCACGGCAATATCCGCATTCACGCAGCGATCTTCAATTTGTACCGGCAGATCGTTTTCATAATGCACCATGATGGAATGGAAAATGACATCGCTCTCATTGACGTTGAGAGCGCTGGCCTGGATGGCGTTTGCCCGCACGCGCTTCAGCGTGAGCACCTCACAACGATGCTGATGACGGCGGGCGGCAATCTCCTCGGCGATGCTGCGGACTTCAAACAGCGCGGACTGGCCTTTTGGTTCGGCGACAAACGTCCCCACGCCCTGTAAACGCACCAGCCACCCTTCATCCGTCAGCTCACGCAGCGCCCGGTTGATGGTCATTCGGCTAAAGCCATACTGGGCGACCAGTTCTGCTTCCGACGGAATGCGATCGTGCGGCAGCCAGACGCCGCCGGCTATTTTTTTACAGATGTCCTGTTTCACCGTTTCGTAAAAAGGCGCAGGCGCAGAACGGGATCGGGATGAATACATGCGTGAAGCCTTCCTTATGCGGAGAGTGTTTTCCGGATGACAGATTAACGCCACCAGTGCGCGATTTGCCAGCCAAGCCGCGCCGCCACGCGCGCCGCTGCGCCATCGTCATCAAAGCGTGGATTAAACTCAACCAGATCCGCCGCCTGTAATTTTCCGCTGCGGCAAACCGGCTCAATTAAACGCAGAACCTGTATCAGCGGCACGCCCAGCGCTGCGGGAGCGGAGACGGCCGGCATTTCCCAGACAGGCAATACGTCGAGATCGATAGTCAGATAAATTTTATCCACCTTGTCGATAAACTGCGCCATCTGCGCCAGCGCGTCATGGCAGTCCAGATCCTCCACCACGGTAACATTCCGCCACTGCGCTTCCCGCCACAACGCCTGCGTATTCGCCGCACGGCTCACGCCGAAACAAGCATAATGAAACGCGCGGCTCTGCGCGTCGCATAGCTGCGCCAGTTGACGAAACGGCGTCCCGGATGTTGCCCGGTCGGTCTGACGGAGATCCAGATGCGCATCAAGATTAATGATCCCTACGCTTTCCTGCGCAAACGCGTCCAGCACCCCCGCGCCGTGTCCAAACGCGGTTTCATGCCCGCCGCCCAGTACCAGCGTGCGCATCCCGGCCCGCAGACAGCGGCTTACCGCATCGCGCAAGGCCTGCTGCGCGCCTTCCAGATCGGGCGTCGGCGCAACCCAATTGCCTAAATCCACCAGCCGTTCATGTCCCTGATGGCTGGACATATTCGCCAGCGCTTTACGCAACGCGTCCGGGCCGCCTGCCGCGCCGGGACGACCTGCATTGCGTTTTACCCCCTCGTCGCAGGCAAATCCCATTAACGCGATCTTTTGCTGCCAGTTTTCGGGGGAAAAGGTCTCGCTGCGCGTGACGGTCTGAAACAGACGCCGCGCATCCGGCGCTTCTATACTGTCATCGCGCCCCTGCCAGAGCGCCGGAGAAGCCGGATACCATTGCGTCATGAGATTTGTCCTCTGTATACCCGCTGATATAAAGGGTTACGCCCCGGCTCATACACAATCTCTACCGGCTGTTCAGCATCCCACACCACAAAATCCGCCCGGTAGCCGGCCCTGATCTGCCCATGCGTCGCCTGTCTTCCCAGCGCGCGAGCGGCATGGCGCGTAACGCCCGCCCATGCCTCTTCCGGCGTCAGACCAAACTGTACGCAGGCCATATTCATCGCCAGATGCAAACTGCAAAACGGGCTGGTGCCGGGATTGAAATCGCTGGCGACGGCGACAGGCACCTGATAGCGGCGCAGCAGTTCTACCGGCGGGCGCTGCGTCTCGCGCAGAAAATAAAACGCGCCGGGCAATAATACGCCGACAGTACCGCCGTCACACATCGCCGCGACGCCCGCTTCATCAAGATATTCGATATGATCCGCCGATAAGCCCTGATAACGGCTCACCAACTGCGCGCCGCCCAACAGCGAAAGCTGCTCAACATGGCCTTTAACGGGAATACCTAACGCCTTCGCCGTCTGCAACACGCGCTCACTCTGCGCCACATTAAAGCCGACGCTCTCGCAAAAGAGGTCTACCGCATCAAATAACCCTTTTTGCCAGAGCTGCGGAATCATCGTCTCGCAGACCAGAGTGATGTAGCCGTCCGGGTCGTCACGATACTCCGCTGGCGTAGCATGAGCGGCCAATAGCGTGGGGCTAATGTCGATAGCGTTTTCGGCGGCAAGTTTTGCAGCGACGCGCAACAGCTTTTCTTCTGTCGCCAGCTCCAGACCATAGCCGGATTTAATCTCCAGCAGCGTAACGCCTTCGCTGGCAAGGCGCATCATGCGTTCGCGCGCCAGCAGGTAGAGCGGCTCCTCCGCACAGGCGCGGGTTGCTGATACCGTCGCGTTAATGCCGCCGCCCTGAGCGCTAATATGCTGGTATGACGCGCCGTTAAGCCGCTGCTCCCACTCTGCGGCGCGGTTACCGGCAAACACCAGATGCGTGTGGCAATCGATAAGTCCCGGGGTTACCAGTCGTCCCTGCATATCATGGATATTGTCCCCACTGACAGGAAGCTGCGTCTCTGGCACGATATCGCAAATATGCCCTTCGCGTACAATCAGCGCCTGGTTATCCACCAGCCCGTACGGGGCTTGCCGCTGCGGGTCCATTGTCGCCAGCCTGATGTTTCGCCAGACAGTATCGCCCGGTAAAAGTTGCCGCATTCCTGTCGCTCTCTTGCCTGTCATGAGTTGTATAGACATTTATTTTCTTTCTGCTCCGGATTGTCAACTCAAAGCGCGAAAGTTGTTGCTTAATTGTGATAAAACTATCTGATGCTACAGGTGTTTCCAGCCTGAAAAGGAACTTTTTACCTTTTCGCCTTCCCGTTTCGTTCAACTTAGTATAAAAAAGCAGGCTTCAATGGATGTCATTTAACTTTTTCAAGCCCGGAGCAACCTGTGAATACATTATCGGTTTCCCGTCTGGCGCTGGCACTGGCTTTTGGCGTGACGCTGAGCGCCTGTAGCTCTACGCCACCCGATCAGATCCCTTCCGATCAAACCGCGCCTGGCACCGCCTCGCGCCCCATTCTGTCGGCAAATGAAGCGAAAAACTTCGTTGCGGCGCGCTATTTTGCCTCCCTGACGCCAAATACCGCCCCGTGGTCGCCGTCGCCGATTACCCTGCCCGCACAGCCTGACTTTGTGGTGGGGCCGGCTGGTACGCCAGGCGTTACGCACACCTCGATTCAGGCCGCGGTCGATGCGGCAATGGTTAAACGCACGAACAAACGCCAGTACATTGCTATTATGCCGGGCGACTATCAGGGGACCGTGTATGTTCCCGCCGCGCCGGGAAGTCTGACCCTGTACGGGACCGGTGAAAAACCGATCGATGTGAAAATTGGGATGGCGATTGATGGTGAAATGAGCGTCGCTGACTGGCGCCGCGCGGTGAATCCCGGCGGGAAATATATGCCTGGTAAACCCGCCTGGTATATGTTCGATAACTGCCAAAGCAAACACGCCGCGACGATCGGTGTGATGTGTTCTGCCGCGTTCTGGTCGCAGAATAACGGTCTGCAGCTACAAAATCTGACCATCGAGAACACGCTGGGCGACAGCGTCGATGCCGGAAACCATCCGGCGGTGGCGCTGCGTACCGATGGCGACAAAGTCCAGATTAACAAGGTCAATATCCTTGGCCGCCAGAACACCTTCTTTGTGACCAACAGTGGCGTGCAGAACCGTCTGCAGACCGATCGCCAGCCGCGTACGCTGGTGACGAACAGCTATATTGAAGGCGATGTGGACATGGTTTCCGGACGCGGCGCCGTGGTGTTCGATAACACCAACTTCCAGGTCGTCAACTCCCGCACACAGCAGGAAGCCTACGTCTTCGCCCCGGCGACGCTGTCCAATATTTACTATGGCTTTTTGGCGATCAACAGCCGCTTTAACGCCTCCGGCGATGGCGTTGCGCAGCTTGGCCGCTCGCTGGATGTCGACGCCAACACCAACGGTCAGGTAGTGATCCGCGACAGCGTGATTAACGAGGGCTTCAACGTTGCCAAACCGTGGGCCGACGCGGTCATCTCGAAACGTCCGTTTGCCGGAAATACGGGAACCGTGGATGACAAAGACGAGGTGCAGCGTAATCTGAACGACACGAACTACAACCGCATGTGGGAATACAACAACCGCGGTGTAGGCAGTAAAGTGGTGGCGGAACCTAAGCAGTAATTGCCGTTCCGGTTCAGGCTTATAAACGGGCCGCCGCAGCAGATGTGGCGGCCCGTGGCTTTACTGCAAGCGATGTTTATTGAAATTAATCAAGCATCCCGCCTTAATGATTTCCCGCTCCTCAGCGGTCAAATTTTCTATATACAGCGCAATTTCCTCGACCAGCGCATTATCGCGAATCACATATCCCGTCACGGCAGGATGTGCGGTCTCCAGCGCCGCAAGAATGCCCGGAATATAGATATAATCCCCCACCGTAAAATTCGGCGTCTCCTTCATTTGCAGCGGCAGCATTCCCCAGTTGATCACATTAGAGCGGTAGCGTTTGGTGGCGTATTCCTGCGCGATATTCGCCAGACCGCCAATCACTCGCTGACAGCTTGCCGCCTGTTCCCGCGCCGAGCCGTCCCCCGGTTTGACGGCATAAATCAGGCTCCCTACCTCAGTAGTCTCAGGGCGTACGTTTTCCTGACCGGCAATCTGCTGAATACACGCAAACACCGGGGCCAGTTCGGCGATCTCGCCTTCCTGTCGCCGTTTTTCCAGCGCGGCGACGGCTTTACTTCTGCCAACATAGTCCGGATCGCGGCGCGAGAGGGTAAATTCCGCCAGCCCCACCGGATTAGAGCGGTAAGAGGAGGTCTCGCCGGAGGGGATCAGCTCATCGGTGGTCGTCACCTCATCAAGAATTTTCGCACAGACCCTGAGCAAAATATTCTCTGTCAGCGCGCCTGACTCCGGCCAGTCTTTAATGTTGGGTCCATAAATAAGCGGCTGCTGCGTCACGCCTTTTACATATCCCTGATAAACCCGATTTTTGTACGGCGTAGGATCAAAAACATAATCCGGCACATTATCCCAACAATCCAATTCCGCCGCTGACGTTAAATAGCCGCCGTTCACCGCCGTTGCGGCAATGGAGCGGGCATCCATCAGCGCGACGGCGGACATCTGTCCATTCCCCGGTTTCGACCCTTCCCGGTTCGGGAAGTTACGCGTGGTATGACGAATGCTCAGTCCGTTGTGGACAGGCGTATCGCCAGCGCCAAAACAGGGACCGCAAAATGCCGTTCTGATTATCGCGCCTGCGCCCAGCAACTCCGCCACAACGCCTTTTTTCGTCAGGTCCATAAACACCGGTTGGGAAGACGGATAAACGGCAAGCGAGAACGCGTCATTACCGCATGAACGATGACGTAAGGCATTGGCTGCGGCAATCACGTTCTCATAATTACCGCCGGAACAGCCAGCGATAATCCCTTGCTGCACTTTTAAACGACCGTTTTCAATTTTATCCACCAGTGAGAGTGTCGCTTGTCCGTGCGCCACGCGCGCCGATTCTATTTCCGTCTGGCGAAGAATATCCGCCAGATTTTCATTTAACGTATCGATTTCATAGACGTTGCTGGGGTGGAAAGGCAGCGCGATCATCGGTTTGATAGCGCTAAGATCGACATAAATACAACCGTCGTACCAGGCCATCGGCTGCGGATGTAGCGAGCGATAATCCTGCTCGCGCCCATGCAACGCCAGCCAGCTTCGGGTTTCCTCATCCGTTTGCCAGACTGAACTCAAGCAGGTCGTTTCGGTGGTCATCACATCAATGCTGTTACGAAAATCGGTAGAAAGATGACGGATGCCAGGACCGACAAACTCCATCACTTTATTTTTGACGTAACCGTTTTTAAACACCGCGCCGATAATCGCCAGCGCGACATCCTGCGGCCCTACATACGCCGCCGGCTTGCCGGTCAGATACACGGCGACCACATCGGGATAATCAATATCCCAGGTATCATTCAGCAGTTGTTTAACCAGCTCGCCGCCGCCCTCGCCTACCGCCATCGTTCCCAGCGCGCCATAGCGTGTATGGCTGTCGGAGCCCAAAATCATTTTACCGCCGCCGGCCATCATCTCACGCATATACTGGTGAATAACGGCAATGTGCGGGGGCACATAAATGCCGCCATACCGCTGCGCCGCCGATAAACCAAACATATGGTCGTCGCTGTTAATGGTTCCACCGACAGCGCACAACGCGTTGTGGCAATTGGTCAAAACGTAAGGTAAGGGAAAGCGTTCCATCCCCGACGCTTTTGCCGTCTGAATAATGCCCACATAGGTAATATCGTGTGAGGTTAATGAATCAAACTTAATTTTCAGTTTGTCCATATTGTCAGACGTATTATGCGAGGCGAGGATTGACCAGCTAATAGTGCCTTTTTTAGCCTGTGTTTTATCGACTGGTCCGGCATATTGCTCTTCTGCAATAACCTCATTTCCTGACAGATAAATACCTTTTTTATATAACGTAACCATGACTTACTCCATTTGGCTATCGCTTTCCCGCAGCGCTAACGTACCGCCGCCATGAATAATGACAGTCAATAATATTTTTTAAACGCAAGAGAGATAATTTACTTATAGCACGTGCCAGCCTATTAATAGCTTCCACCACCAGACGCCCAGGGTAATATGAACAAGGAAGGTAAAAATAGTCAGTACAGCGCCCACCAGCCACCATGATTTTATATCATTATAGCCAACGCCAAAAATAACCGGTCCGGCGGCACCGCCGTAATGCGTCACCATGCCGCCGTAAGAGTTAGAAAATAACAACGCCAGGGCGGTTAACATAAGCGGCGCGCCAGACACATTCGCCAGCATCGCAAATACCGGCACCATTGCCACAATATAGGCGCTGCCGGATGCGAAAAAATAACGCACGGCGATACTCATAAAGAGAATAACAAAGAAAGCAACATTACCATGATGATCAAATGAGATATTATTTTTGAATAACTCCGCCAGCCAGTCAAAAAATTTAACTTTTGACAATAATGAACTCAGACCGATGATACCGCCATACCATATTAACGTATTCCAGCCGCCTTTATTCTTTACTACGTCATCCCAGGTCACGACGCCAAGCACCAGCATAGCGCCCATCACCACAATGGCGACGGCTGACTCATTAATACCCAGATAGCTGCTAAAAATCCAGCCGAGGAGCGCCAGAACGAAAATCGCTAATAATAGTTTTTCCCGCGCCTGCATCGGCCCTAATTCCTGAAGCCCGGCTCTGGAAATGATCTTATTATCGACCTTTTTTATCTCCGGAGGGTACATCATATAAATCACCAGCGGTGTCGCCAATAGCATAACTATTCCTGGCACCCCTGCCGCCAGCGCCCAGTCGCCCCAGCTTAATTGCAGATGGCAAATATCGTTGATCATTTTCAGCGCCAGGATATTTCCCGCCATGGCGGTGAAAAACATATAGCTGGTGGTTTTCGTCACCATATAGACGCACATCATCAAGTAATGACCCACGCGATGCGGGCTTTTTTCCGGCTCAGACCCTAGCGCTACCGCAACACTATTAATAATCGGCAATACGATTCCACCCGCCCGCGCCGTATTAGACGGCGTTGCCGGAGATAAGACAAGATCGAGAAAAACGGTAACATAACCCAGACCTAATGTGGTATTGCCGATTTTACCAATCAACAGGTAGGCGATACGCTTGCCCAGCCCGGTAGTGACAAACGCGGCGCTCAGGGTAAAGGCGGAAAATACCAGCCAGGTTGTCCCGGAGGCATAACCACTCAATACGCTGGAGGTTTTAAACGCGCCGCCGCCTAAATTACCGATGACAACCATCGACGCCGCGACCGCCATTAATAAAACGACGGGTTCCGGGAAAGGTTTAATGACTAATCCCACTATTGCAGCAAGATAAATACCAAAGAGTACCCACGCCAACTGGCTTAACCCAGTCGGCACCGGCAGCAAGACAATAATACAAGGGATAGCTAATATCATTATTAGCTTCCATAAAGAGTTTCGCTTCATTTTATATATCCTGATATTTCCGTATATCAAATACAGAATCGTGTCGGCTCTACCATTTTGATACCAGCGCAATGTGCCTATATTATTCCGGGAGATAGACATCGCCAGAAAAGATTTTTCTTGCGGTACGAATGACTGCCGCCCGAATGGAATCAGGAGTATCGCCATCATTGTTTAAATGAATATCAAGACAGCCGCCGGGATGTTCAATAGTTATATTGCCGTAGCCATTATCTGTGGTAAGCGACCGGGTCACTGTACCGTCAATAACACTGCTGCTGGCAATGGCGATAGCGCCCGTAATCGCCAGCGCTTTATGACATGAATGCGGCATAAAATAGCGTACACTGATTGTGCCGCCATATTGTGCAGGAGAAATAAGTACAGGTTTAGGAATAACCATGGAACGGACATCGCCAAGGCCCATTGCTTTACCGGCCTGTAGACGAATAGATTCAATACGGCGTAAAAATTCGGTATCACTGTCTAATTCCGCAGGCGACTCGTAGCCTGTTTTCCCTACGCTGGCAGCGGGAATGACGACCACCGGCATCGCCATATCCATACAGGTAACGGCGATACCATCAAAATAGTCGATACGGCATCCGGTGGGGAAAACGGTGCCGGTTTTTGCGCCTGCGGCATTCAAAAACGTAAGCATTACCGGGGCTGCCGTTCCCGGCACGCCATCGATTTTCGTGGTGCCTTCATACGTAACCCTGCCGCCTGGCGTCTGCACATCGGCATCAATATAGGTATTGGTATTCACATTACGTATGCGCACTCGCGTGACCGGCGACGTCGCGGTAATAAGCCCCTGCTCAATAGCAAATGCGCCGACGCCGGAAAGCATATTGCCGCAGTTTGGCGTGGTATCGACGCGTTGCTCCTGTACAACGACCTGAGCGAAAAGATAATCAATATCCGCCTGCGGATCATCCGAACGGCTGACAATCGCAACTTTACTGGTCAGCGGATTCCCGCCGCCAATGCCGTCAATTTCTAACGCATTGCCCGATCCCATAATTGCAATTAACGCTTTATCTCGCTGGGTTTTATCTTCGGGTAAATGTTCCGCTAATAAAAAAGCGCCTCTGGAGGTTCCCCCTCGCATTAATACACAGGGTATTTTTTTCATAACACAATCCTTAATCATCATCTTATTTTTGCTGTGACTATGGTTGCATGTAAAAAATGGCGAGGCTAATGACTTTCGTGATGTGATTAATCAGCTTTTTTTATTAATCAAAAGCCAGACACGGCAGGTACACTCTCTGCAATACCCGCTATGCGTCTGATAATGGGACAACATTATTTCTATATGCTGGAGTTATAATGAAACACGAACTATCAAGTATGAAAGCGTTTGTCGCTCTGGCGGAGACTACCTCTTTTAACAAAGCAGCTAAATTACTCAATATTACGCAACCCGCATTAACTCGCAGAATAAAAAACATGGAGGATGATTTACATACGCTCCTTTTTGAGAGAACTACGCGTAAAGTAACATTAACAAAAGCGGGAAAAATGTTGTTACCCGAAGCGCGTGAATTAATCAGAAGACTGGATGAAACTATTTTTAATGTTCGTGAACTCAATAATTACCATCACGGTATAATTACACTATCCTGTATTCCAACCGCCGTTTTCTATTTTTTACCGCTCGCGATTGGCAAATTTAATGCTTTATACCCCAACATTAAAGTACGGATACTTGAAAAAGGCACCAATAATTGTATGGAATCCGTACTCTGCAAAGAGGCGGATTTTGGCATAAATATGAATAGCATCACAAATTCCGCGATTGATTTTACCCCGCTGGTAAATGAACCGTTTGTTCTGGCCTGCCGACGGGATCACCCGTTAGCTTCCAGACAACTGGTTGAATGGCAGGAATTAGTCAATCACACTCTGATAGGCGTACGCGCTTCAAGCGGCAACCGCCTGTTAATTGAGCAGCAACTTGCGGATAAGCCCTGGAAGCTGGAGTGGTTTTACGAGGTTCGCCATTTATCCACTTCGCTTGGTCTGGTAGAGGCAGGTTTAGGTATTTCCGCATTACCAGGACTGGCAATGCCGCAGGCACCGCATCCTACGCTCATTGGCATTCCCCTGATAGAACCGGTGATCAGGCGCACTCTGGGCATTATTCGCCGGAAAGACGCCATGCTTTCGCCGCCAGCGGAGCGTTTTTTCTCACTGCTGTTAAATGTCTGGGCCGATGGCAAAGACAACCTTTGGACGCATTTTGCCAAACCGCAGCAGTAACGGCGGATGGCGGCTTTCGCGCGCTACGTGGCGGCCGGCCCATGCCGGATTGCCCGGTGGCGCAGCCACCTACCGGGCCTACAGCAACAGGCCGTCGCCCTCCGGCACACAGCGTCTTTAGAACGCGTTCACCACAACCCACATCGGCCCCTGGCCGACGGCATAACGGCCTTTTTCCGTCAGCAGCCCCTGAGTGCCCGTAATTTCATAGACCGCGATATGATGTGATTTTTGACCCGCAGCAATCAGGTATTTCCCGCTGTTGTCGATATTAAAGCCGCGCGGTTGGGCTTCCGTCGGCTGGAAGCCTTCAACGCTCAGTACGCTGCCATCTTCGGAGACACTAAAGACGGTAATCAGACTGGCGGTGCGGTCACAGGCATACAGATGCCGTCCATCCGGCGTAATATGAATATCCGCCGCCCAGCGGGTATCGGAAAAATCGGCGGGCATCATATCCAGCGTTTGCACGCACTCTATCTCGCCATGCGGATTTTTAAGCTGCCAGACATCCACCGAACTGTTCAGTTCATTGACGCAATACGCATATTGTCGATTCGGGTGGAAGACCATATGACGCGGGCCTGCCCCTTCAACTGTATTTACTTCCGCCGGCTCCTGGGCCACCAGATGGCCGTCATCGCTTAGCGTAAACAGACAAATGCGATCCTGTTTTAGCGCCGGCACCCACAGGGTACGGTTATCAGGCGTAATATTTGCCGAGTGGCAGCCGTCCAGCCCTTCCACCACATCCACCAGCTCAACCGGCAGGCCATCCTGTAAGCGCGTCACACTGACATTACCGGCGTTATACGATCCGACAAAGACAAAACGACCATGATGATCGGTAGAAATATGGGTCGGGCTACCCGGCAGGGCGGATTCGGCGGCAAACGTCAGCGCGCCATCATCCGGCGCAATACGATACGCCAGGACACGAAACTCCGGGCGCACGCCGACATAGAGGTAGCGTTTATCCGGACTGACCACCATCGGCTGAACCTGACCGGGCACATCCACGACCTGCACCAGCGTCAGCGTCCCTTCGTGGTTCAGGCTCCAGACGTGAATTTGCTGACTCTCAGGGCTGGCGGTATAGACTGTTTGTTTCATGAATACTCCTTTGCATATAGCATGTAGCTGCAATAACAGGACACAGCTTAACGTAGTCGCTTTTGACGGCGAATGCTGAATTCAGACGCAGAATTTTGTCTGCTTACCGTCCCGGTGTACCATGCCGACAGACGGAATTATTACACTTAATCTGGAAAAAATTATGACTGCACGCGTGATTGCCCTTGATTTAGACGGAACGTTATTAACCCCGCATAAAACCTTACTCCCCTCCTCGCTTGACGCGCTATCACGCGCCAAAGAGGCGGGCTTTCAACTTATCATTGTCACGGGTCGCCATCACGTTGCTATTCATCCTTTTTATCAGGCGCTGGCGCTGGAAACACCTGCTATTTGCTGCAACGGCACCTATTTGTATGATTATCAAGCTAAAACTGTCCTGGATGCCGATCCTATGCCCGTGGATAAGGCGTTGCAGTTGATTGATTTACTGGATGAGCATCAGATTCACGGCCTGATGTATGTTGATGACGCTATGCTTTACGAACACCCAACCGGTCACGTCGTGCGTACCTCCCGGTGGGCGCAAACCTTGCCGCCGGAGCAACGTCCGACCTTTACACAGGTCTCTTCGTTGGCGCAGGCGGCGCGCGACGTGAATGCCGTGTGGAAGTTTGCGCTTACCGATGAAGATATTCCCAGGCTACAGCGGTTCGGTCAGCATGTTGAACAGGCGCTTGGCCTGGAGTGCGAATGGTCATGGCA
This sequence comes from Salmonella sp. 741265055_HSA, assembly GCF_046569525.1. NCBI lineage: Bacteria > Pseudomonadati > Pseudomonadota > Gammaproteobacteria > Enterobacterales > Enterobacteriaceae > Salmonella > Salmonella sp. 741265055_HSA. The sequence continues at coordinate 87,886 of NZ_JBKFSQ010000015.1, forward strand.
CGATCAGGTGGATATTGCGCGCAAAGGCAACAGTAAAGGCAAGCGCCTTACCCAGTGGATAGAAGCGCAGGGAGGGTCAATGAAAAATGTGATCGCTTTCGGCGATAACTACAACGACATCAGTATGCTGGAGGCGGCAGGCACCGGCGTTGCGATGGGCAACGCCGATGAGGCGGTGAAAGCGCGTGCTGACGTTGTGATCGGCGATAACACTACCGATAGCATCGCCAAATTTATTTACACCCACCTGCTATAGTCAGGCGGTGATAGAAACGCTTTTCACCTGCGCGTAAAGCCACAGGCCAGGCTTGATATTCAGCTCATCCCTGGCCCACGGGCTTATTCGCGCCCACAGCGTTCTGCCGCCTATCTCAAGCTGGACTTCCACCTGTCCGTTATCGTCATAACAATTCGCCACTTTTGCCCGCAATACGTTGCGGATACTGGTCTGCTGCGGCGGCTGTAGTACCAGCGAGACATCCGACGCCTGTATGCGAATACGCAGTGTGGATTGCAGCGGCTGATTGAGTTTATTTACCCACAGGTGCTGGTCGCCAAGCGCCAAAGCGGTCATGGCATAATGTGGGTGATGCTCCAGCACGCTAACTTTCAGAATACTGCTCTGTTGCTCTTTCGGCAGCCACGGGTGCATAACGCTGCTTCCCCAGACCTCCTCCAGCGGGCCAAACGCTTTAACCTGTCCATCCTCCAGCACCATGACTTTATCCGCCAGGTGGAGAATTTCATCGAGAGAATGGCTGACATACAGCATGGGAATATTGATTTCTCGCGCCAGCCGTTGCAGGTACGGCAGTAATTCGCGTTTACGCGGGATATCCAGCGAGGCCAACGGTTCGTCCAACAGCAGCAACTCCGGGGCGGTGAGCAATGCCCGGCCTATCGCTACGCGCTGTTTTTCTCCGCCGGACAGGCTCCCCGGCAGGCGATCAAGCAACGCTTCAATTCCCAGCAGCGACACCAGCTTATCAAACTGACCGGTCATGCTTTTCGCCATGCCGTAGCGCAAATTGCCGCGTACTTTGTAATGGGGGAACAGGCGCGCATCCTGGAAAACATAACCGATGCGGCGCTTTTCCGGCGTTAAATAGATACCGTTTTCCGCGTCATGCAACACCCGGCCATTCAGCGCGATGCGTCCTTTTTGCGGGCGAGTCAAACCGCTGATAGCATTAATCAGCGAGGTTTTTCCCGCGCCGGAGACGCCAAAGATAGCCGTGATCCCACTGGCTGGCAGCGTTTCGTTGAGGGTTAAACAGTGCGTTCCCAGCGTCTGGGAAAAATTAAGCTCCAGCATGGTTAGCGCCCCGTCCGTTCACGGCTAATCCGCGCCAGCCATTCAGAAATCAACAGCGAAATCAGCGCTAATACAATCGAAATCACGCACAGCCTCGCCGCCGCGCTCTCCCCGCCAGGCGTCTGAATCAAAGTATACATGGCGGAAGGTATGGTGCGGGTTTCGCCCGGAATATTGGAAACAAAGGTAATGGTCGCGCCAAATTCGCCAAGCGAACGGGCAAACGCCAGCACCGTACCAACAATAATACCCGGCAGGGTAAGCGGTAAGGTGATAGTCAGAAAAACGCGCCAGCGCCCGGCGCCCAGCGTTCTGGCGGCCTGTTCAAGCTTGATATCCACCCCCTCCAGCGCCAGCCGAATGGCCCGCACCATCAGCGGGAAGGACATCACCGCCGCCGCCAGCACGGCGCCGCGCCAGCTAAAGGCAAACGTGAGACCGAACCAGTCATACAGCCACTGGCCAATAAACCCGCGTCGCCCCATCGACACCAGCAGCAGATAGCCGACCACCACCGGCGGCAGCACCAGCGGCAGATGCAGGACGCTATCAAGTAAGGCTTTGCCCGGAAACCGGCATCGCACCAGTAACCAGGCAAAAAAGATCCCAAACGGCAGGCTAAACAGCACGGCCAGGGAAGACACTTTCAGGCTAAGAAGGACAGCCTGCCATTCTGGATCGGTCAGTATCATTACTTCGTCGTAAATCCATAACGTTTAAAGATTGCCGAGGCCTGCGGTCCTTTCAGGTAATCATAGAACGCGCTGACGGTCGCATTTTTATGCCCCTCCACGATAGCGATGGGGTATTCCACTTTTTTATGTGAATCTTCCGGGAACGTCGCCACCACGTTAACCCCCTTGCTGGCGACCGCATCAGAACCGTATACAATGCCCAAAGGCGCTTCGTTACGTTCGACCAGCGCCAACGCGCCGCGCACATCCTCGCCCGGCGCCAGTTTCGGTTCAAGCGTTTGCCATGCGCCCAGCTTTTGCAGCGCTTCTTTGGCATAAATTCCCGCCGGTACGTGTTGCGGATCGCCCACCGCCAGACGCCCGCCGTTCAGCAGACGAATCCAGTCCGTTTTGTTGTCGATGGTAAACGGTTTCTGCTCGCTGGCTTTCGGCGCCACCACCACCAGGCTGTTGCCAAGCAATGTTTCGCGCGTCGTGGTATCCACCGCTTTTTTATCGGCGGCGTAATCCATCCATTTCTGGTCAGCAGAGATGAACAGGTCCGCCGGCGCGCCCGCTTCTATCTGGCGCGCCAGCGTTGAAGAGGAGGCGAATGAGGAGACCACGTCCACATTTTTCTCTTTTTTATATTCTGCCGCAATGTCTTGCATCGCGTTCGTTAGCGACGCGGCGGCGAATACGGTGATCTTGCCTTCATCCGCCAGCGCATGACCAGCGATGATGAAAGATAATGTCGCCCCTGCGACCAGGCGTAACCAGGAATGCGCCATCTGTAACTCCTTGTGCGTTTCGTTATGTAAACGACAATATAACGATAATCTCAGGGGTTTCCCAGCGGTTATTCATACCCATTAACGATTAAACACAGAAAATATCGGCAGGAAAAGCAGGATCTTGAGTAACAAAAACGCCCGACTGAGCGGGCGTTTGGGGAAATCAGCGGTTCTGTCTGGACTGGTCTTTCTGACCGATACCGGAAAAAATGTTGAACACCTCACCCAGACCGTAAATCAGACCGAGGATGATGGCCATCACTACCGGTACCATGATGACGGCGAATACCAGACTTTTTAATAACTCTAACATGGGCAACTCCAGATATAGTCCTTTTTGTATTTTAACCGCATCACACAGAAAAGCACTCCCCTTTTGTGCGGTCGGCTTTGCGCTGACGCGCTTTTCAGTCACAATAGTCTTTTTACCAGGAGCTGGTTATGCAGGCCGAAATCCTTCTTACCCTGAAACTTCAGCAAAAGCTTTTTGCCGATCCCCGACGTATCTCTCTGCTGAAACACATTGCGCTTTCCGGCTCGATTAGTCAGGGCGCGAAAGACGCGGGAATCAGCTATAAGAGCGCCTGGGATGCGATAAACGACATGAACCAGCTTAGCGAACATATGCTGGTTGAACGCGCAACGGGCGGCAAAGGCGGCGGCGGCGCGGTATTAACCCGCTATGGTCAGCGTCTGATCCAGCTTTACGATTTGCTGGGCCAAATTCAGCAAAAAGCGTTCGATGTGTTAAGCGACGATGACGCCCTGCCGCTTGACAGTCTGCTGGCCGCTATCTCCCGCTTTTCACTGCAAACCAGCGCCCGAAATCAGTGGTTCGGCACCATTACCGCCCGCGATCGCGATCAGGTGCAACAGCATGTCGACGTGCTGCTGGCCGACGGCAAAACGCGGCTCAAAGTCGCGCTGACGGCGCAAAGCGGCGAGCGTCTCGGCCTGGAGGAAGGTAAAGAGGTGCTGATCCTGCTAAAAGCGCCGTGGGTTGGCATTACCCGGGATGCTGCCGTTGCACGCGCCGCTGACAATCAGTTGTCGGGAACGATCAGCCATATCGAGCGCGGCGCGGAACAGTGTGAAGTGTTGATGGCGCTGCCGGACGGCCAGACGCTGTGCGCCACGATACCGACTGCGGATGCCGCCACGTTAAAGGAAGGCGATGACGTGATTGCCTGGTTTAATGCGGACAGAGTGATTATTGCAACGTTGTGCTAAGCACATTGACATCCGTTGCCGAAAGACGTATCCCTGTCATTCATCGCTGCAAAAAATGGGATGCAAAATGTCATCGTTGCAAATTTCGCAAGGCACGTTTCGTCTGAGCGATACAAAAACACTTCATCTGGATTCGCTGACGCTCAATGCGGGCGATAGCTGGGCATTCGTTGGGGCTAACGGGAGCGGGAAGTCGGCGCTCGCCCGCGCGCTGGCGGGTGAACTGCCATTATTAACAGGCGAGCGCCAGTGTCAGTTTACCCGCATTACGCGTCTGTCCTTTGAACAATTGCAAAAGCTGGTCAGCGATGAGTGGCAACGTAATAACACCGATATGCTCAGTCCTGGCGAAGACGATACCGGGCGCACTACCGCGGAAATTATTCAGGATGAAGTTCACCATCCTGCCCGCTGTGCGATGCTGGCGCAGCAGTTCGGCATTTCCGCTTTACTCAACAGGCGTTTTAAATACCTTTCTACCGGCGAGACGCGAAAAGCGCTGCTGTGTCAGGCGCTGATGTCTGAGCCGGAGTTATTAATCCTTGATGAACCGTTCGACGGGCTTGACGTGACCGCCCGTCAACAACTGGTTCAACGCCTGACGGCGTTGAACCAGGCGGGTATTACCCTGGCGCTGGTACTCAACCGTTTTGATGAAATCCCGGACTTCGTGCAGTTTGCCGGCGTGCTTGCCGACTGTACGCTGGCGGAGACCGGAACGACGACAGAGTTGCTGCAACGGGCGTTGGTCGCTCAACTCGCGCACAGCGAGCGTCTGACCGACGTACAATTACCCGAACCGGACGAACCTTCCGCCCGCCATGCGTTACCCGATGGCGAACCACGGATCGTACTTAACGATGGCGTAGTCTCGTATAACGATCGCCCTATCCTCCACCACCTAAGCTGGCGAGTCAATCCGGGCGAACACTGGCAGATCGTCGGTCCTAACGGAGCGGGTAAGTCTACGTTGCTTAGCCTTATTACTGGCGATCATCCGCAAGGCTACAGCAACGATCTTACGCTGTTCGGGCGGCGGCGAGGAAGCGGCGAAACAATCTGGGATATCAAAAAACATATCGGCTACGTCAGCAGCAGTTTACATCTGGATTACCGCGTCAGTACCACGGTGCGCAATGTCATTCTCTCCGGCTATTTCGATTCTATCGGCATTTACCAGGCCGTTTCAGACAGGCAACGAAAACTGGCGCAACAGTGGCTGGATATTCTGGGAATCGATAAGCGTACGGCGGATGCCCCCTTCCACAGTCTTTCCTGGGGACAGCAGCGGCTGGCGCTGATCGTGCGCGCGCTGGTTAAACATCCGACATTGTTAATTCTGGATGAGCCGCTGCAAGGGTTGGATCCGCTGAACCGCCAACTGGTACGCCGTTTTGTGGATGTATTAATTCGCCAGGGAGAGACTCAACTGCTGTTCGTTTCCCATCATGCAGAGGATGCGCCTGCCTGTATTACCCACCGACTGGAATTTGTACCAGAGGGCGAACGTTATAAGTACGTTTCCGGACGATGCAATAATTAAATGTATTATCAGAATGGCGCCGCGCGCCATTCTGGAACCACTATCCTTTTATTAAGAATAATAATAACGGTCGATAAGCTTACTATCTCTTGAATCGCTGACCGCCTCATTGTCATAATAATCCTGAAATTTTCGACAATGATGTCGTATGTGAATATAAGGGATTCATTATGGCTTTTCGTTTTCCACAAATAATACTATTTTTACTGGCAGCCATGTTATTTTGCCCCGGCAGTTATGCTGAGCAAAAGCCGACCGCTGCGCAGGAAGCGCGTAAAACCGCCGTTGAGGTCGCTGTTGAAGGCATGAGTCGCGCCGCCGTTGCGGGTCCGACAAAAATTAGTTTAGGTGATAAAGCCACGCTTAATCTGCCGGAAGGATTTACCTGGATACCCGCAAAAGAAGCGGCGGTATTTATGCGTGAAATTGGTAATTATGTTGACGATGAATATTTTTACGGTCTCGTATTTAAAAAGGAAATGAATGGATTTATTTCTATCGAATATGATGATTCTGGTTATGTAAAAGATGATGATGCAAAAAATTGGGATGCCGATGAATTAATGGATAACCTGCGCAAAGGCACAAAAGAAGCGAATAAAGATCGTATTGCAAAAGGCATTGAGCCGATAGAAATTATTGGCTGGATCGAGAAGCCTACCTACGATGCAACCAATCATCGTCTGATCTGGTCCGCCGCCATCCAGGATATCGGCACCAACGAACCACTGAATGAACAAGGCGTGAACTACAACACCTATCTGCTGGGACGTGAAGGTTATTTTTCTTTAAATCTGGTGACCGACAGAGGTTCTGTTGACCACGAAATCCCTCTGGCGAAAAGAATTCTCAGTTCCGTCAAGTTCAACGCTGGACAACGCTACGCTGACTTCAACGAATCAACGGACAAAATAGCGGAGTATGGGCTCGCCGCGCTGATTGGCGGTATCGCGGCCAAGAAAGTAGGACTGCTTGCTATGCTCGGTATCGCGTTACTTAAATTCTGGAAAGTGACCGCCATCGGCGTCGTCGCTGTCGGGGCGCTCGCCAGGAAGCTACTCTCGCGTAAAAAAGACTGACAGCTCCTGCCCCGTCCGTTTCATTTCCAGGCGCGTAACGCGCTTTTTTTCGGATAAAAAGCAGAAGCATTCTCAAGCCAGATGATTTTTAATCATTTAATTGATACAAATGCGTAAAATCACCAGTGTGTAAACGATTCCACTAATTTATTACATGTCACACTTTTCGCATCTTTGTTATGCTATGGTTATTCCATACCATAGGCTTAACGGAGCGAATTATGAGAGTATTGGTTACAGGTGGTAGCGGTTACATTGGAAGTCATACCTGCGTACAATTGCTGCAAAATGGTCATGACGTCGTCATCCTCGATAACCTCTGCAACAGCAAGCGCAGCGTGCTGCCCGTTATTGAACGTCTGGGCGGTAAGCACCCGACCTTTGTCGAAGGCGATATTCGCAACGAAGCGCTTATAACCGAAATTCTGCACGATCACGCGATTGATACCGTGATTCACTTTGCCGGCCTGAAAGCCGTCGGCGAATCGGTCGCCAGGCCGCTGGAGTACTATGACAACAACGTCAACGGTACGCTGCGGTTGGTCAGCGCCATGCGTGCGGCCAACGTTAAAAACCTTATTTTTAGCTCCTCTGCCACCGTTTATGGCGATCAGCCCAAAATTCCTTACGTCGAAAGTTTTCCTACCGGCACGCCGCAAAGCCCCTACGGCAAAAGTAAATTGATGGTAGAACAGATCCTCACCGATCTGCAAAAAGCCCAGCCGGAGTGGAGTATTGCTCTGCTGCGTTATTTCAACCCGGTCGGCGCGCACCCGTCGGGCGACATGGGAGAAGATCCGCAAGGTATTCCGAATAACCTGATGCCCTATATCGCCCAGGTCGCCGTGGGTCGTCGCGAATCGCTCGCCGTTTTCGGCAACGATTACCCGACCGAGGATGGCACCGGCGTACGCGATTACATTCACGTTATGGACTTAGCCGACGGGCACGTCGTGGCGATGGAAAAACTGGCGGACAAATCCGGCGTACATATTTATAACCTCGGCGCGGGTGTCGGCAGTAGCGTCCTGGATGTGGTCAACGCCTTTAGTAAAGCCTGCGGTAAACCCATTAATTACCACTTCGCGCCGCGTCGCGACGGCGATCTCCCGGCGTATTGGGCAGATGCCAGCAAAGCCGATCGCGAGCTGAACTGGCGCGTCACCCGCACGCTTGACGAAATGGCGCAGGACACCTGGCACTGGCAGTCACGCCATCCGCAGGGATACCCAGATTAAGGACGTTGTTATGACCCCATTTAATCCCATCGATCATCCGCATCGCCGTTATAACCCGCTTACCGGCCAATGGGTTCTGGTTTCGCCGCATCGCGCAAAACGCCCCTGGCAGGGGGCGCAGGAAACGCCGTCTCAGCAAATGCTGCCGGCCCACGATCCGGACTGCTTCCTGTGTGCGGGCAATACGCGTGTCACCGGCGATAAAAATCCCGATTACAAAGGGACTTACGTCTTTACTAACGATTTCGCGGCGCTGATGGCCGACACGCCGGATGCGCCGGACAGCCACGATCCGCTGATGCGCTGTCAGAGCGCGCGCGGCACCAGCCGCGTGATCTGTTTTTCTCCCGATCACAGTAAAACGCTGCCGGAGTTGAGCCTGCCCGCGCTGACGGAAATCGTCAGAACCTGGCAGACGCAGACCGCCGAGTTAGGCAAAACCTATCCGTGGGTGCAGGTCTTTGAAAATAAAGGCGCGGCGATGGGCTGTTCGAACCCGCATCCGCATGGACAGGTCTGGGCCAACAGCTTCCTGCCGAATGAGGCCGAACGCGAAGATCGTTTACAAAAAGCCTATTTCGCCGAACAGAGTTCGCCAATGCTGGTGGATTATGTCCAGCGGGAACTGGCGGACGGCAGCCGCACCGTGGTCGAAACCGAACACTGGCTGGCGGTGGTGCCTTACTGGGCGGCGTGGCCGTTCGAAACGCTACTGTTACCCAAAACGCATGTCCTGCGCATTACCGATTTAAACGACGAGCAGCGCGACTCTCTGGCGCTGGCGTTGAAAAAGCTGACCAGTCGTTATGACAACCTGTTTCAGTGTTCCTTCCCCTACTCAATGGGCTGGCACGGCGCGCCGTTTAACGGTGAAGAAAACGCGCACTGGCAGTTGCACGCGCACTTTTATCCGCCGCTGCTGCGCTCTGCGACCGTCCGCAAATTTATGGTCGGCTATGAAATGCTGGCGGAAACCCAGCGTGATTTAACCGCAGAACAAGCGGCTGAACGCCTGCGCGCGGTCAGCGACATCCATTTTCGCGAATCCGGAGTATAAAAATGAATCTGAAAGAGAAAACGCGCGCGCTGTTTGCTGAAATTTTCGGCTACCCTGCCACCCACACGATTCAGGCGCCAGGCCGCGTCAATCTGATCGGCGAGCACACTGATTACAATGATGGTTTTGTTCTGCCCTGCGCTATCGATTACCAGACCGTAATTAGCTGTGCGCCGCGCGACGATCGTACCGTACGGGTGATTGCCGCCGATTACGACAATCAGGTGGACGAATTTTCACTGGATGCGCCGATCGTGACCCACGATAGCCAGCAGTGGTCTAACTATGTGCGCGGCGTAGTGAAACACCTGCAACAGCGTAACAACGCGTTTGGCGGCGTGGATATGGTCATCAGCGGCAATGTGCCGCAGGGCGCCGGGTTAAGCTCCTCCGCCTCGCTGGAAGTGGCGGTGGGCACCGTCTTCCAGCAGCTTTATCACCTGCCGCTGGACGGCGCGCAAATTGCGCTCAACGGACAAGAGGCCGAGAACCAGTTTGTTGGCTGTAACTGCGGCATTATGGATCAGCTCATCTCTGCGCTCGGCAAAAAAGATCATGCGTTGCTGATTGATTGCCGTACGCTCGGCGCCAAAGCGGTTTCCATGCCGAAAGGTGTCGCCGTGGTGATCATCAACAGTAACTTTAAGCGCACGCTGGTGGGCAGCGAGTATAATACCCGCCGTGAACAGTGCGAAACCGGCGCCCGTTTCTTCCAGCAGCCGGCCCTGCGCGATGTCAGCCTTGAGGCGTTCAATACCGTTGCCAGCGAACTGGACCCGGTAGTCGCAAAACGCGTTCGCCATGTATTGAGCGAAAATGCGCGCACCGTTGAAGCGGCAAGCGCGCTGGAGAAAGGTGATTTGCAACGTATGGGCCAACTGATGGCGGAGTCCCATGCCTCAATGCGCGATGATTTCGAAATTACCGTCCCGCAGATAGACACGCTGGTAGACATCGTCAAAGCGACCATCGGCGATCAAGGCGGCGTGCGCATGACCGGCGGCGGCTTTGGCGGCTGTGTTGTCGCGCTGATCCCGGAAGATCTGGTTCCCGCTGTGCAGCAGGCCGTTGCGCAACAGTACGAAGCGAAAACCGGAATCAAAGAAACCTTTTATGTATGCAAACCGTCACAAGGAGCAGGACAGTGCTAAATGAAACGCCCGCACTGGCCCCCGATGGTCAACCGTACCGCCTGCTAACCCTGCGCAACAGCGCAGGGATGGTGGTAACGCTGATGGACTGGGGAGCCACTCTTCTTTCCGCCCGTATTCCGCTGTCTGACGGCAGCGTTCGGGAAGCATTGCTGGGCTGCGCCAGCCCGGAACACTACCCTGAACAGACGTCATTCCTCGGCGCCTCTATTGGCCGTTACGCGAACCGTATCGCCAATAGCCGCTATACGTTTGCCGGCGAAACCGTACAGTTAAGCCCAAGCCAGGGCGAGAACCAGCTACACGGCGGACCGGAAGGCTTTGACAAGCGCCGCTGGCAAATTGTGAACCAGAACGATCGCCAGGTATTATTCGCGCTCACCTCTGATGACGGCGACCAGGGCTTTCCTGGCCATCTTTGCGCCACGGCGCAATATCGTCTGACCGATGACAATAGAATCTCCATCACCTACCGGGCAACGGTCGATAAACCCTGTCCGGTGAATTTGACCAACCATGTCTATTTTAATCTGGACGGCGATCGGACCGACGTGCGCCAACATAAGCTGCAAATTCTGGCGGATGAGTATCTGCCGGTAGATGAATCCGGTATTCCACGCCAGGGGCTAAAATCGGTAGCCAATACCTCGTTTGACTTCCGGATGCCAAAAGTCATTGCCAGTGAATTTCTCGCCGATGACGATCAGCGCAAGGTTAAAGGCTACGATCATGCTTTCCTGCTACAGACGCAGGGTGATGGCAAAAAGCCGGCGGCCCGTCTGTGGTCACAGGATGGAAAGCTACAAATGATGGTTTACACCACCGCCCCGGCGCTACAGTTTTATTCCGGCAATTATCTGGCGGGTACACCTTCCCGCGGGCCGGAACCTTATGCCGACTGGCAAGGGCTGGCGCTGGAAAGCGAACTGCTGCCGGACAGCCCGAATCATCCTGAATGGCCGCAGCCTGACTGTATCCTTCGCCCTGGCGAGGAGTACGCCAGCCTGACCGAGTATCAGTTTATTCCGTTCTAACGATATGCCGCTACATGCCCGATGACGCAAGCTTATCGGGCCTACGCGCCATTGCCCTGCTCAAACCTCCACCACTTAAAGACAAAATCGCAACTCTGAGTTCACAAGAACCTTACACTGCGCCACTATTTTCGCTATGGTTATGCGTAAGCATTGCCGCCAACACCTCGCGGCAATATAATGAGAATTATTATCATTACATATGATTTATAGGAGTGAGAGTATGGCTGTAACTAAGCTGGTTCTGGTACGTCACGGTGAAAGTCAATGGAACAAAGAGAACCGTTTCACCGGCTGGTATGATGTTGACCTGTCTGAAAAAGGCGTAAGCGAAGCAAAAGCAGCGGGTAAACTGCTAAAAGAAGAAGGTTTCAGCTTTGATTTTGCCTACACTTCCGTACTGAAACGCGCTATCCATACGCTGTGGAACGTACTGGATGAACTGGATCAGGCGTGGCTGCCGGTGGAAAAATCCTGGAAACTCAATGAACGTCACTATGGCGCGTTGCAGGGGCTGAATAAAGCGGAAACGGCAGAAAAATATGGTGACGAGCAGGTTAAGCAGTGGCGCCGCGGTTTTGCCGTGACGCCGCCGGAACTGACCAAAGATGATGAGCGTTATCCAGGTCACGATCCACGTTATGCCAAACTGAGCGAGAAAGAGCTGCCGTTGACCGAAAGTCTGGCGCTGACCATCGACCGCGTTATTCCTTACTGGAACGACACCATCCTGCCGCGTATGAAGAGCGGTGAGCGCGTGATCATCGCCGCTCACGGTAACTCATTGCGTGCGCTGGTGAAATACCTGGATAACATGAGTGAAGATGAGATTCTTGAGTTAAACATCCCGACCGGCGTGCCGCTGGTGTATGAGTTCGACGAAAACTTCAAGCCGATCAAACATTACTATCTGGGTAACGCTGACGAAATCGCCGCGAAAGCGGCTGCCGTGGCGAATCAGGGTAAAGCGAAGTAATCACCTTTGCCGGATGGCGGTATAACTGCCTTATCCGGCCTACGAGCAATGGGTAGGCCGGATAAGCGCAGCGCCATCAGGCAATATGTCTTAAACAGCGATCACGCCGTCCAGCACCACCTGCAATTTACCCTGCGAACAGCGCTCCACGCGTCCTCGTACCCGGTACACTTCAGCCAGACGCTGCGCAGTAATCACCGTCTCCGGCGCGCCGCTGGCGACCAGCCTGCCGTCTTTTAGCATCAGGACATGGTCACCATGACGCAGTGCAATATTAATGTCATGCGCCACGACTATCGTCACCCTATTTTGCGCCTGGGTATCCCGACGCACGAGATCCATTACGTGAAACTGATAGTTTAAATCCAGCGCGCTGAGCGGCTCATCCAGCAACAGAAGTTCAGGGCGACGAATCAGCGATTGCGCCAGACCCACTAACTGCCGCTGACCGCCGGAAAGCTGGTCGAGATACTGCAACGCCAGATGCGTTATGCCCAATTGCTCAAGGATAGCCAGTATCTGCGCTCTGCCCTGCGCATTGTCTCTGCCGCCTGATGCCCGCAGTACCACGATAATCGACTCCAGTACATGCAGATGTACGCCCTGCGGTAATGACTGCGGCAAAAACACAACTTTCTGCGCCCGCTCGGCAAACGATAACGACATGAGATCTTCGCCATCAAGCAGCGCCTCGCCGTCGGCGTTATTCAGCCCGGCCAGCGAACGTAGTAACGTCGATTTACCACAGCCGTTCGGCCCCAGCAAAATGGTAACTTTCCCGCGCGGCAGTAAGGGAACGTTGAGATCTGCAATAACCGGCTGAGTGGAATAGCCGGCGCTAAATGAGCGGAGCATTAACCCGCGCATCAGAGACTCCCCCGATGTCGCAATACAATGCTTAAAAAGAACGGAACCCCGACCAGCGAGGTGACAATCCCCACCGGCACCATGACGCCCGGAATACTATTTTTCGCCGCAATAGAGGCCAGCGATAACACCAGCCCGCCTATCAGCACGCTGCCCGGAAGGTAGAAACGGTGATCTTCCCCCAAAAGTATTCGCGCAATGTGCGGCGCAACGAGACCAATAAAACCAATCGGCCCGACGAAAGCTACCGTCAGCGCTGATAACAAGCTGATACGCAACAATGACAGCAGGCGTAAACGGCGGACATGAATCCCAAAGCTCATCGCCCTCTCTTCGCCCAGACGTAATGCCGTGAGTTGCCAGGCGCTTCGTAACGCGCAAAAAAGCACAGCAATAAACACCACGGCCAGTACGCCCAATTTTTCCCACGACGCGCGGACCAGGCTCCCCATCGTCCAGAATACCAGCCCCTGCAGCGTATCTTCATCAGCCACAAACTGCATAATAGCGACCAACGCGTTAAAGGTGAATACCAGCGCAATACCGAACAACACCACTCCGGATGCGGCGACGCCTGTCCAACGGGTAATACCGTCCAGGAGTAACGCGGATAAAAGCGCAAAGATGAACGCATTGGCCGGGATAAACCAGGCGGCAGGAATACCGGGAATACCGATCCCCAACACAATCGCCAGCGCAGCGCCAAAAGCCGCTGCGGACGATACGCCAAGGGTAAACGGCGTCGCCAGCGGATTATTTAAAATGGTTTGCATTTCGGCGCCCGCTAACCCTAACGCCATGCCTACCAGCAGCGCCATCAGGGCATAGGGTAAACGAATATCCCAGACAATAACGTGTATGCCCGCATTCACCTTTTCCGGTTGAAAAAGCGCCTGCCACAGCGCACTGAGCGGTAAACCAGAAGACCCACTGGTTACATCCACCATCAGTGAAGCCATCATCGCCAGCGCAATAGCTAACATGAGCACGGCCCGTTTGCGTATGATCTGGCGATAGCGCGGAATGATGGGCGTGGAAGCGAGAGCGGGGGCTAAAAGTGATTTGTCCTGACAGGTCATGGTTCGGGCTACGTTATTAATCAGAGGAGAATTATAGCGCCGAATTATCTCGTTATATATTTATTTATATTTCGATTGGTGACACGGTGGCCTATCTCACCGGTTTCCAATAAATATCCTCCGGCATAGCCCTGTCTCTTGATCAGATCTCCTGATCAAGAGACAGGGCCTGGCTGGGGGTTTTCCATAGACAAAAAAGCGTGGAGCCATCCACGCTTGAGGCTGCTGACAACGTGTAACCAGGTGGCAATGTTCCAACCACGGACCTACAAAAAGTACGTAATCTGTTGATATTCTCATTTCGTAAGTCAGGCAAAGCGCTAGCTGCCTCTCGCAGAAATGCCAACACAATAGATAATTGTCAGCAGTCCTCATTTTTCAGTCAGCAAATATCGGTCCGGCAGGGAATTTCGCCAGAAACCCGGTGACGGCCAGCAGCGACCATAGCCCGGGCCACTCAATCTGGCGCTCCCGCAGTTCATCATCCAGCGTCATAAGCGCAAACTCACCTTTATCGCCCAGCACGCCGCCCTGCCAGAGCAGCCGCTGCGCCTGCTGCCGCGCCCAGGGAGAATCGCTCTTCCAGGCCAGCAGGTGCAGCAGAGCCTGCTGCAGGCAGACACTGTGAGAATGTTGATCCCGCAACAGCCGCCGGTAAACCGGCAGCGATATGCTGCGCACGGTATAAAAACCGCTGCGGGTTTCGCTGTCAACATCTGCCATGCCAGCACAGAACTGACTGGCCAGGTCACATAAACGATTGTGCGTCATCGGCTGGCGCAGGGCATCCAGACGACCTGCTGCGGCACACAGCAGCCCGCTCCTTTGCCGTTCTTGTGGCAGCGAATCAGGCAAAACCGCTACCGTTTCAGCCGCCCCGGCCTGCGCATGCTGTACGCCCGAGTCATAACAACGGACAAAGAAATCATGGCTGCCACGGACGATTGACGGGCACGCCAGCAGATTCAGCGCCGGGTGCAGTTGTTCAAGCTCGTCCAGTGACGCCAGCGTGTAATTGACAACCACATCTTTTGTCGACGCCCGGCCTTCCGGACGAAATGCTATGGTTTCATTCATCAAAGTCTCCTTATGGGACATTCCGGGAGACGATGCTGCGCATCTGTTCGGGCTACAGATCCATGCAATTCGGTAGCCCGGACAGGCGCAACGCGCCGCCTCCGGGAAAGGAACAGATTTACATCGCCAGCACGTACTTGAGCATCACGCCCGCCGCAATGGCCGAACCGATAACCCCCGCCACGTTCGGCCCCATCGCGTGCATCAGCAGGAAGTTCTGTGCGTCTGATTCCAGGCCCACCTTGTTCGACACCCTGGCTGCCATTGGCACCGCCGACACCCCCGCCGAACCTATCAGCGGGTTGATTTTGTTCTTACTGCACAGGTTCAGCAGCTTCGCCATCAGCACCC